>NZ_JBIWMX010000009.1:0-255116 GCF_044766925.1 Nocardia sp. NPDC101769
ACACGACGAGCAAAGGGGAAATGGGGACTTCTACCTGGCCGCCAGCGGGGACCTACCGCTGGCCACCAGCGGGGACTTTCTCATGGCCACGGACAACCTGGAACTGGTCCGAGACCAACACCGCCCTCCCCGGCAGCCCTACCGTCAGGGGGACAGCGACGATGAGCTTCGACGGGACCACTGTGCGAATCCATCGGCTCACCGACAACTCACCGCAAACCTGTGACTACGTCGGGACGATCACCGGGTACCGGAACGGCCGGGCTGAAGGTTTCTCCGGCACGGTGAACTGCACCAACTCCGGCATCCGCGACATGAAATGGTGGACGAACTCAATCCAGTAGGTCAGCCGATGGATCGTCCACGACGCCGGCAGCCCGCACCAGCCGCGTGACCGACGGCCCCACCCCGTGCTCGAGATCCGCAGGAGGCCAATGGATTCCATGAACGACGAAGGCCCGGTCCTGATGGACCGGGCCTTCTCAGTGGAGCTGCCGGGAATCGAACCCGGGTCCTCCGCCGCATCTTCAGGGCTTCTCCGTGTGCAGTTCGCTATGCCTCTGCTCGGATCTCTCGGTCACGCGAACAAGCCGAGATGACGATCCCAGTCGCTGTTGGATGTCCCGTCCGGCGCCGCGACCGCGTCGGACGGTAGAGCCCTCTAGCTGATGCCAGGGACCGGGTCGAGGGCGAACCCGGGCTGACAGACACGCTTCGTTGCTTAGGCAGCGAGAGCGTAGTCGCGCTGATGAGAATCGGCGCTTATAGGGTTACAGCGACGCTTATACGGTGGTCTCCTGCCTGCACCGACACGCTTCCCCTGAATCAACGCACGCAGTCGAAACCGTTCAGCCCCGTCTGTGTTCACCGATTCAGATGAACTACCCGGCTCTCACCGGGCTACCTATCCTAACACCGAACAAACCTTGGTTCATTCCATTAACGCGCCGTCAGCCGGGGGTCCCGGGGGTCAGCCTCGCATGCCCTTGATGCGGCGGCCGAGTTCGCGGGTGACCTCGCGTTCGGCGTCGCGTCGGGCCAGGTCCTGGCGCTTGTCGTAGTCCTGCTTGCCCTTGGCGAGGGCCAGTTCGACCTTGACCTTGCCATCGGAGAAGTACATCGACAGCGGGACCAAGGTCAGGCTCGACTCCTTGGTCTTGCCGAGCAGCTTGTCGATCTCGCGGCGGTGCAGCAGCAACTTGCGGGTGCGGCGCGGTGCGTGGTTGGTCCAGGTGCCGTGCCCGTACTCGGGTACGTGCAGGCCGCGCAGCCACACCTCGCCGTCGTCGATGGAGGCGTAGGCGTCGACCAGCGAAGCCTTGCCCTCGCGCAGGCTCTTCACCTCGGTGCCGACCAGCGCGACCCCGGCCTCGTAGGTCTCGAGGATCGCGTAGTTGTGCCGCGCCTTCTTGTTGCTGGCGATGACCTTGCGCCCCTTTTCCTTCATGTCTCCTCAATCGTCCCGTCGCTGCTCGGAGTGCCCAACCAGCTTACGGATGCTCCGGCCCGAGCCCGCAGGGTCACGGGGTCGGGCCTCGTTTTCCAACGACGCCGGCCGGCGTCTTGTTCCGGTGGCCGGGACGCGCCCGGCCCGTCCCGGCGGGCCCGGTGTTAGTCATGAGAACAGTGCTGGCGTGAGCCAGTTCACAGCGACTCCCCTCGAAAGGACTTCCGTGCATACGGCTTTCATCCGCACCAAGGTCGATCCCACGGCGGCCGACCGGGTCGCACAGGCGATGCTGACGCTCACCGCGCCCACTCTCGCCGAACCGGGCTGCCACACCTACGAGTTCTACCGCGACCAGGACGACCCGTCGCTGTTCCTGTGCTTCGAGCACTGGGATTCACGTCAGGCACTCGACGCGCACGGCTCGACCCCGCACGTGCGGACCTTCCTCACCGAGTTCGGGCCGCACATCCAGGTGTGGGAGCAGAACCATACGACCGCGCTGGCCTGAACCGCCCCCGGCCGAAACGGCATGTTTCGGCCGGGGCGGTGCCGTGCCTTCGCTGCGCGTGCTGATCAGACGCTCTCGCGCGAGTCGAGGACGACCTTGGTGCCCGGGGTGGCCGCGACCTGCAGGGTGCGCAGGCGCAGCAGGACCGGGTTGTCGGTGAGCAACTTCGCGGTGTTGGCCAGTGAGCGCAACGCGGCAGCCTCGGCGCGGGCGCGCTCGAGCTCGGCGCGGCCGCGCTCGCGGGCCAGCACCGTTTCGAGGGCGGCCTTACGGAGCTCGCCCGGGAGCATGAGGTCCTTGGCGCGGAGGCTCTCGACGCGAATGCCGAGGCGTTCGACGGCGGCCGCCACGCGCTCGGTGCCCGCGCCGAGCCGGGTGCGGTCGGCGACCAGCTCGTCGAGGGTGTGCGCGGCCACGAGATCGCGAGCGACCTCCTGGACCGTCACATAGAGCGCGGCCTCCGCGGACTGGGCGCCGGTGATGAAGGTCACCGGATCGGTGACCACCCAGTCGCCGACGA
Source organism: Nocardia sp. NPDC101769 (assembly GCF_044766925.1). Taxonomy (NCBI): domain Bacteria; kingdom Bacillati; phylum Actinomycetota; class Actinomycetes; order Mycobacteriales; family Nocardiaceae; genus Nocardia; species Nocardia sp. NPDC101769. The sequence continues at coordinate 2,479 of NZ_JBIWMX010000009.1, forward strand.
AGCTGACGCGCAGCGACAGACCGTCGCGGGTCAGCAGCTCCTGGCCGCCGACCTGCAGCAGACGCGGGCGCATATCGACCGTGACCAGGGTGCAGCGCTCCTTGTTGTAGCGGTGCCGGCCGGGGCCGAGAACCTCCCGCAGGGTGCCGTCCTCGAATCGCAGCGTGCGCTGGTATTCCATGACCGTCTTGTATTCCATGACCGTCGTGAACATGTGTATCTCCTTCCCCCACAGTGGTTTCGGCGTGACCGGACACGCCTCGCCCGGTCACGGGACCGCGGCGGGGGCGTCCCCCGACCGAAGTCGGGGAGCCCGCAGGGCCACGGCACCGCACCCGACCGGGCGAGGCGTACCGGTGAAGGGAATCGAACCCCGGCAGATTTGTTCTGCGCCAACCTGAATGACGTGGCCGCTCTCGAACGGGGAATACGATCCGGAGATTCCGGGGCACCCCTCGAACGACCGGGACCCACGGTAGCCACGGTATCGCGGTGCACGCCAATGATTTTCGGGCACGGATGAGATGTGAAATACAGAAAGGCCCTCCAGCATTCACTGAAGGGCCTTCTCAGTAGTCCCGACGGGATTTGAACCCGCGCTACCGCCTTGAGAGGGCGGCGTCCTAGGCCGCTAGACGACGGGACCAGGTCGCTCGCTGCGATCCGTGGACCGCGGCAGCTCCGAAAGCTTATCGTGCCGCCGCCCAGCAACCAAATCGCCTGCTAATGGACGTACGCGAGGTCATTTCCGGATACCGATCACTGATAGTCGGGCGGGAGTTCGTCGAAGTCCGGTGGCGCTTCATCGGGCCAGGGGATCTCGTCGGCGGGGGTGACCATGACCGGACTCGGTTTCGGCGCAGTGGCCGACGACGCGTCGAAACGCGAGGAGCGCCGCTCGGGGACCCCGGATTGGGGGCCCGCGCTCGGGGCCGCGGACCGAGATCCCTGGGACGAGGCCGCCGACCGGCCGGTCGGCATGGCGACGCCGGAGCCGGAAGCCGGTGCGGAGCTTGATGTTTCGGTACTCGAACCGCCGGCGGCGACCACTTCCAGCACGCCTTCACCGTATTTGGCCCGCTTGTTCTCCCCGATGCCGGAGATGCCCGCGAGGTCGGACAGGGTGGCGGGTTTGCGGGTGGCGATCTCGCGGAGGGTCGCGTCGTGGAAGACCACGTAGGCGGGGACGCCCTGCTCCTTGGCGGTGGCCGCGCGCCAGGCGCGGAGCTTTTCGAACAGGTCGGTGTCGGACTGGCTGAGGTCGCCGGCGGCCAGGCGGGATGCCTTGGCGGGCTTGGCGGTTCGGGCAGCCTTGGCGCGTTCGGGCTCACGCCGGAACATGACCTGGCGCTTCTCGAACAGCACCTGGTTGCTGGCGTCGGTGAGGGTGAGCACACCGTAGTCGCCGTGCACGGCGAGCAGGCCCTGGGCCAGCAGCTGGCGGACGACGCCGCGCCACTCGACATCGCGCAGCTCGGTGCCGATGCCGAACACCTTCAGCTCGTGGTGGGCGTGCTGCTCCACCTTGGGATTGCGCTTGCCGATCAGGATGTCCACGATGTGGCCCGCGCCGAAGCTCTGGCCGCGTTCGCGTTTGAGCCGCAGCACGGTGGAGAGCACCTTCTGGGCGGGCACGGTGCCGTCCCACGCCTCCGGCGCGTTGAGGCAGGTGTCGCAATTGCCGCAGCGCTCGCCCTGCTGACCGAAGTAGCCCAGCAGCTGGACGCGGCGGCACTGCACGGTCTCGCAGAGCGCGAGCATGGCGTCCAGGTGCAGTTGCAGCTGGCGGCGGTGCATGGCATCGCCGTCGGAGGAGTCGATCATCTTCCGTTGCTGCACAACGTCACTGAGGCCGTACACCATCCACGCGGTGGACGGCTGCCCGTCGCGCCCGGCACGGCCGGTCTCCTGGTAGTAGCCCTCGACCGACTTGGGCAGATCCAGGTGTGCGACGAAGCGCACGTCCGGCTTGTCGATGCCCATACCGAAGGCGATGGTGGCGACCACCACGAGCCCGTCCTCACGCAGGAACCGCGCCTGGTTGGTCGCGCGGGTGCGATTGTCCAGCCCCGCGTGGTACGGCACGGCTTCCACACCATTGGCGGTCAGGAAGGCCGCGGTCTTCTCGACGGAATTGCGCGAGAGGCAGTAGACGATGCCCGCATCGCCGGCGTGTTCTGTCTGGATGAACGAGAGGAGCTGGTGCTCCGGCCGATTCTTGGCCTCGATCCGGTATTGGATATTGGGCCGGTCGAAGCTGGCCACGAAGTGTTTGGCGCGGGTGAGGTCCAGCCGCTCGGCTATCTCCTTGCGGGTGGCCTCGGTCGCGGTCGCGGTGAGCGCGATGCGCGGCACGTCCGGCCAGCGCTCGTGCACCATTGACAGGCCCAGATAGTCGGGCCGGAAGTCGTGGCCCCACTGCGAGACACAGTGCGCCTCGTCGATGGCGAAGACCGAGATCTTGCCCCGGTCCAGCAACTGCGTGGTGGACTCCAGCCGCAGCCGCTCCGGTGCGAGGTAGAGCACATCCAGCTCGCCCGCCACGAATTGCGCCTCGACCGTGCGCCGTTCGTCGGGGAACTGGGTGGAGTTCAGGAATCCGGCGCGCACGCCGACCGCATTGAGCGCGTCCACCTGGTCCTGCATGAGCGCGATGAGCGGTGAGATCACCACGCCCACGCCCGGCCGAACCAGCGCCGGAATCTGATAGCACAGCGATTTGCCGCCACCGGTGGGCATGAGCACCAGGGCGTCGCCGCCGGAGATCACCTGGTCGACGATCTCCCGCTGCGGCCCGCGAAAACTGTCGTACCCGAACGTCTTTCGCAGAACCTGGTGCGCCGGATCACTTCCGACGTCATCCAGGTTTCCGACCACGGTCTCGACCTCCGGCGCACTCACGCCCGCAATCCTACGGACACCGCCCGACACCGGAATGCCGTTGGCCCGTGTGCGCCGAACTTCGCACCCGGCGGATGTTTCGTATCCGTAGGCGACCCACTGATCTCGTACCGATCGGGGTAACTCACCGGGTACGTCCAAAATAGGTTCGGCACCCAACCGCCGGCACGGGTGCGCGACGGCTCACAGTACTCAGCCGCCCGCTGAAGTCGCGGAGAGGCGGGGGAGCATTCACTCGCGGACGTAGTACCGAAGTGCGGCATATGCCGTGAGAGCGGCGAATCCGACACCGATCGGTGTGACGATCATCGCGACGGCCGCGATGTCGTCGCCCGTGATCCGCGGCAGCACCTGGTCATTGAACAGCGACCCCAGCGCCCGGTTGATCACCAGCGGTTGCGCGACGAACAGACCGGCCACGGCCAGCACCGATCCCCCCAGGGCGGCCAGCACCGCCTCCAGCAGGAACGGCAGCTGCGTGTACCACCGCGTGGCACCGACCAGCCGCATGATGCCGACCTCGGTCTTGCGGGCCAGCGCCGCCACCTGAACCATATTGGCGATCAGCAGCAGCGCGGCCAGCGCCTGCAGCGCCGCCAACCCGAAGGCGGCATTGCGCAATCCGACGAAGAAGCTGACCAGCCGGTCCACGATGTCCATGTCATTGAGGACGGTCATGACGCCGGGCCGCTTGGAGAAATCGTCATAGATGGACCGGTATTTGGTGACATCGTCGAGCTTCACCCGGAACGAGGAGGGCAGCCCGTCCTTGCTCACCTCGTCGGCGAGCCCGGGCTGATCCTTGAAGGTGGTCTCCTTGACCTCCTTCACCGCGTCCTGGCTGTTGATGTACTGCACGTTCGCCACATAGTCGTGCTTCTTCAGATCCGCCATGAGCGAGGCGCACGGCTGCCCGGTGCAGTCCGGATCGGTCTTGGAGACCTGATCGTCGAGATACAACCGGATCTCGACGCGCTGGACGTAGTAGTCCTGGATCTTGTCCGCCATGCGCACCGCCAGCAGACCGCCGCCCAGCATGGTCAGCGACACCGCGGTGGTGAGGATCATGGCGATGGTCATCGTGACATTGCGGCGCAGGCCGGTGAAGACCTCGCTGAACAGGAATCCCGCGCGCATTACCGGCCCACCCCGTACACGCCCATCTCGTCGTCGCGCACGATGCGCCCGCGATCGAGTTCGACCACCCGCCGGCGCATGGCGTCGACGATGGTGTTGTCGTGGGTGGCCATGATGACCGTGGTTCCGGTGCGGTTGATGCGTTCGAGCAGCGTCATGATGTCCTGGCTGGTCTCCGGGTCGAGGTTGCCGGTCGGTTCGTCGGCCAGCAGTACCAGCGGCCGGTTCACGAAGGCGCGCGCGAGCGCCACCCGCTGCTGTTCACCACCGGAGAGCTCACCCGGCAGCCGGTCGGCCTTGCCGGCGAGGCCGACCATGTCGAGGGCCTCGGGCACCGAGCGATTGATGAATGCTCGTGATTTGCCAATCACTTCCAGCGCGAAGGCCACGTTCTGTTCCACGGTCTTCTGCTGCAGCAGCCGGAAATCCTGGAAGACGCAGCCGATGCGCTGGCGCAGTTTGGGAACCTTGCGCCCGGGCAACCGGTCGACCCGGAAGTCGGCGACCCACACCTCACCGGTGGTCGGCTTCTCGTCCTTGAGCAGCAGCCGCATGAACGTGGACTTTCCGGAGCCCGAGGGCCCGATAACGAAGACGAACTCGCCTTTTCCGATATCGACGGAGACATTGTCCAGCGCCGGCCGCGTCGAGGTCTGATACGACTTGGTGACGTTGCGCAGGGTTATCACGGGGAGCCAGTGTAGCCAGCACGACGCCGCGGCCGACTACACCGCGCGGACTCGGGCTCAGCGGCCAGTGTGCCCGGAAGTGTTTGGCAGATAGTTGCTGAGCATGGTGTTCACGATCGGCGGGGTGCTGTTGGTCTGGTGTTCGGTGGGCTTGACGAAGATGTACAGAATGAATGTTGCTACCCACACGGCCATCAGGATCGCCGTGGACTTACGCATTCTCTTAATCAGCACCGACACTGAGACCTTCCCTGCGCAACGCGGCGGCCACTCGCACCCGCAGCTCGCGCCCGACTTCGAACTGTTTGCCCGGTAGCGTCCGGGCCACCATCTTGATGTTCATCTGGTTGACGGTGAGATCTTCGACACCCATGACACTCGGCTCATCCAGCAGCAGCGCTTTGAGCTTGCGATCGGCGAAGGCCTTGGCCCCCACCTCGCGCAGGATCTCGTTGACCTTGTTGATGTCGGACGTGGCGGGAACGGGCACGTCGATGGCGGCGCGCGCCCAATCCTTCGACAGGTTGGTCACTTTCACGATCTGACCGTTCGGGACGGTTATCACTTCGCCGTCGGCGCTACGCAGCGTCGTGATGCGCAGCGTGACGTCCTCGACCGTACCCTCGGCCTCGGTCGAATTGCCAGTGACCGCGATGCGCACGACATCGCCGAAGCCGTACTGCCTTTCGGTGATCAGGAAGAATCCGGCGAGCAGGTCCTGCACTATCCGTTGCGCCCCGAAACCCAGGGCGGCTCCGAGCACCGCGGCCGGGGCGACCAGTCCACCGAGCTCGAAACCCAAGCGCCGCAATACTTCCAGTGACACCAGGAAGTAGACGATGGACAGCACCACCCAGGTGATGACCTGGGCCAACGCATGCCGGTGCTTGGCAGCCTCGGACCGCACCAGCGAATCGCTGCTGCGGAAGCCGGCGTCGATCTTGCGAGTGATGCGGTCGCGCACGAAGGTCGCGGCGCGACTGAACAACATGGCGCCGACGACCAGCAGCACGATCTCGAGACCGCTGGACCGCAGCCAGTTCCCGAGTTCGGCTCCGGTGCTCGCGGCGAGAACCATGCCCATTTTGCCTCCGCTTCGCTCCGGCGGTTCGCGGCCCTCGTAACCCCGGTCTTCCCTGCTCCGCTCCTCCGCTTCGCTCCCGCTTCCGCGACAGGGCGGAGGTCTATCAAGCCGCAGTCCAGACCGGGGCGGGCCGCGAACACCGAAGTGAGCCGCCACCAATGGCTAGTTTGTCGTCTGCTCCCGCATGCGCCAGCGGATGCCGGATTCGATGAAAGCATCGATGTCGCCGTCGAGCACGGCGGAGGGATTGTTGACCTCGTAACCGGTGCGGAGATCTTTGACCATCTGGTACGGGTGCAGCACGTAGGAGCGCATCTGGTTACCCCAGGACGCGCCCTCGTTGGTCTTGAGCGCGTCCATCTGGGCGCGTTCTTCCTGGCGCTTGCGTTCGAGCAGCTTGGCCTGCAGCACGCGCATGGCCGAAATCTTGTTCTGCAGCTGCGATTTCTCGTTCTGACAGGTGACGACGATGCCGGTCGGGATGTGGGTGAGGCGGACCGCGGAGTCGGTGGTGTTGACCGACTGGCCACCGGGGCCGGACGAACGGTAGACGTCGACCCGGACCTCGTTCTCGGGAATCTCGATGTGGTCGGTGGTCTCGACCACCGGCAGCACCTCGACCTCGGCGAAGGAGGTCTGGCGACGACCCTGGTTGTCGAACGGGCTGATGCGGACCAACCGGTGCGTACCCATTTCCACCGATAGCGTGCCGTACGCGTAGGGCGTCTTGACCGCGAAGGTCGCCGACTTGATCCCCGCCTCTTCCGCATACGACGTGTCGTAGATCTCGACCGCGTACTTGTGGCCCTCGGCCCAGCGGACATACATGCGCATGAGCATCTGCGCCCAGTCCGCGGCGTCCACGCCACCCGCGCCGGAGCGAATGTTGACCAGCGCCTCACGCTTGTCGTACTCGCCCGAGAGCAGGGTCCGGACTTCCATGGCCTCGACATCGGCGTGCAGGCTGGCCCGCTCCGAATCAGCGTCGGCGAGCGCGGCCGTGCGATCCGCACCCTCTTCCGCCTCGGCGAGCTCATAGAGCACGGGCAGATCCTCGAGCCGCTGGCGGAGGTCGCGCACCCGGCGCAGTTCACTCTGTGCGTGGGAGAGCTGACTGGTCACGGCCTGCGCGTGCTCCTGGTTGTTCCACAGCTCCGGGTCGGCCGCCTGGTGTTCCAGCTCGTCGATGCGGCGAGCCAGCTCGTCGATGTCGAGCACCGACTCGATGGTCTTCAGAGTCGTATCGAGTTCGGCCAGATCAGCGGAGACGTCAGGATGCACGATGTTCAAATCTACTACCTCGCCGCTCCCCCGCCTCCCCGAGGCTTTAGCGGACGGCTGAGTGCCGTAGAACTTGTGCACCCCTGACTCATGCACCCATGTCGGCGGTCGGGAGCCGATCCGATTTTGGACGTACCCGGTGAGTTACCCCGACCGTCGCGAAATCAGTTGTCACCTCCCGAACGGGCCGAGAACCTGCCATCGAGCGCTATATCGGCAAATCACCCGGCGACGGCGCGCAGCCCTCCTGGGCGGCGGCCGACGAGACGGTCCAGGGCGGTGGCGGTGGCGTCGTCGGCGGGCAGGTAGACCATGAGGAATTGGTCGTCGTCGGCCGAGAGGTGCAGGGTTTCGTAGGCCAGGCGCAGCGGACCCGCCTCGGGGTGGGTGAGGCGGCCGACGCCATTGGTGTCGGGAAGGCCGGGGAGGGTGTCCAGGCGGCGGGTGAATTCGGGGCCGACAGTGGCGGCCAGTTCATCCATGAGGGCATTGACATGGGGATCGGCGCGGCCGGGGCCCTGTTTGAGGGTGGCGACCACCTTGTCGGCCTTGTGTTCCCAGTCCGGGTAGGCGTCGCGGGCGCGCGGGTCGGACAGGACGTAGCGGGCGTAACTGCCGGGCAGACCGCCGTCGAGCAGGCCGATCGGGCCGAACAGGGCACGGTAGCCGTCGGTCACCGCGAGGATCTCGCTGAGCCGGTTCATGACGGCCGCGGGCGCGGGTTCGAGTTGGTCCAGCATGGCCTGCACGGCCGGGCGGATGCGGCGGTTGGGCCCGGAACCGCCGCGGCAGTTGAAGTTCGGATCCCCAGCCTTGGCGAAATTGAGCAGGTGCACCCGTTGCGCCGGGGTCAATCGCAGCGCATCGGCCAGCGCGATCAGCACGGGCGCGGACGGGTGCCGGTCGCGGCCCTGCTCCAGCCGAGTCAGGTACTCGACGGAAACTCCTGCGAGTGTGGCCAATTCGGCGCGGCGCAGGCCGGGTGTGCGGCGGCGCGGCCCCGTCGGCAGGCCCACTTCGGCGGGAGTGACCGCTTCGCGGCGCAGCCGCAGGAACAGGCCCAGCTCGTTCTCACTCACGTATTCGACGCTAGCAACGGGCGTGGTTCTTATCGTGTCCCTGCCACTACCACCCTCAGCGTGGTCTCCCTAGCGCTCGGCCGGGCTCGCAGAGTTGATCTCGAGCGGCCGACCGGTCGCGGCGAATCTCGAAGGAGACCCACATGACCAGCACGACTCTGCGCCTCGCGGTGATCATCGGCAGCGTCCGGGAAGGGCGCTTCGGGCCGGTGGTAGCGAACTGGTTCGCTGGGCAGGCCCGCGCTCATGGCGCGTTCGAGATCGACCTCATCGACCTGGCGGATTACGACCTGCCGCACGCGCTGCCCGCGGTGTCACCGCTCATGGAGCCGAATCCGGTTCGCCCCGGCAGGGGTGACGAGCTGGCCGGGCGCCTCGCTGCCGCAGACGCATTCGTGGTCGTCACGCCCGATATCAATCGCAGTTTCCCAGCCTCGCTGAAGACCGCGATCGATTGGCACTTCACGCAGTGGGATCGCAAAACGGTCGGATTCGTCGGCTACGGCGGAAGCACCGGCGGCCTGCTCGCCATCGAATCCCTGCGCACCGTCTTCAACGAGCTCAACGCCCACACCGCCCGCACCACCGTCATCTTCCCCCGCTACTTCCTTCACTTCGGCCCCGACGGCGCGCTCAACGAACCCGCCGAATTCGAGCAGTCGGCCAGCCGTCTCCTCGACCAACTCCACTGGTGGGCAACCGCTCTCACGACCGCCCGCCACGAAGCCGTTCCCGCGTAGTTCATCGAGGCACACCATGGAGGGGAATCCGGGCAAATCCCCTCACTGTTGTGCCACTCGGCGTTGGGGGCGGGGGACACCCACCGTTAACTGGGAGGGACTAACGTGCTGGGGCGTGACCGGATACTCCGCTGACCTGGAACTCGCGCTGAAGCTGGCCGACGCGGCCGATGGGATCACCCGTGAGCGGTTCGGGGCGCTCGATTTGAAGATCGATTCCAAGCCGGATCTGACGCCGGTGTCGGATGCGGATCTGGCGGTCGAGCGGACGCTGCGGGAGATCCTCGCCGCCGAGCGGCCGGGGGACCTGGTGCTCGGTGAGGAATTCGGCGGGGACGTCGAATTCAGCGGCCGGCAGTGGGTCATCGACCCGATCGACGGAACCAAGAACTTCGTGCGCGGGGTGCCGGTGTGGGCCTCGCTCATCTCGCTGCTCGAGGACGGCGTGCCGGTGGTAGGCGTGGTGAGCGCGCCGGCGTTGGCGCGGCGCTGGTGGGCGGCGGCCGGTCACGGCGCATGGAGCAGTTTCGAGCGGAGCGAGCCGCGGGCCATCTCGGTGTCGGCGGTGGCCGAGCTGGGTGCGGCCAGCCTCGCGATCTCCAGCCTGTCGGGCTGGCGGGCCATCGGGCGCCGGGCCAAGCTCATCGCGCTCACCGACGAGGTGTGGCGAGTGCGCGGGTACGGCGACTTCTTCGGGTACACGCTGCTGGCCGAGGGCGCGGTCGACATCGTCACCGAGCCCGAACTGTCGCTGTGGGATATGGCGGCGCTGGACATTCTCATCCGCGAGGCGGGCGGCACCTTCACGGCGCTGGACGGCAAACCGGGGCCGCACGGCGGGAGCGCGGTGGCGACCAACTCGCATCTGCAGGACCAGGTGCTGGCGGCCCTGCAGGCCTGACACAGCCCGGAGGTCCGAGCCTCAGCCGAGTTGCCGCATGGCGGGCCACATCTCGGACCAGGGGCGGCGGGGTGTGCGGCACAGGATGATCGCGCGCCCCTGCTCGATATTGCGGATGTCCAGGCCATTGTCCGAGCGCCCCAATGGTTCCGGGTCCACACAGAAGCGGCTCACCCGGTCGGCGGGCATGCCGAGGACGAGCACCGCGTGCGCGCCCGGCGGCGGGCCCCACCACCAATACGCGTTGTGCCCGCTGTGCGGGGTCGGCAGGTTGTAGCGTCCGCCGAACTGTTCGAGGGCGGCGGCCTCACCGTAGTTGGCGGTGAGGATGTCGGCGTCGGGCGCGGAATGTGCTCGGACATCGGCGATCTGCGCGGTGAACTGCGGCCAGCCGACGGTCTCCCCCGCCTCCTTGTTGATCGCGAGCAGAGCCGACCGGTCCCGGAGGGCGGACATCGGAAGCACGGGCAGGAAGACCACCGCCGAGAACACCGCATTGAGCGCGATGACGAAAGTCAGTGCGGCAAGCCGTATCCGATGCCCGCTCAGCCGCGACTCCAGTCCGACGGCGCCCGCGACCACGAGCAATGGATACATCCCGCCGAGGTAGTACGCCTTGCCCACCATGACCAGGTAGCCCACGAACAGCATCGCGTAGGCGACGGCGAACGCCCGGTAGCGCCGCCACAGCCACCACAGGCCGAACGCCCACAGTGGCACCAGCAGCACGCCGATCAGCCCGAATTGCAGGAGCACGAACCCGATTCGCGAATTCGAGCTGCCCGAGGAGCCGCCCGCGATGGCCCGGCTCAGCGCCCACTGCGGCCAGCCGTTGCGCGCCTGCCACACCACGTAGGGCGCGCTGATCACCGCCGCGATAACCAGCGCGAGCGGGAAATACCTGGTGGCGAACACTTCTCGCGGTCCGACCAGGAGCAGCGAGAAGGCCAGCGCGGCAAGGGGAACCACGATCAGGGCCTTGTTCTGCACCCCGATTCCGGCCAGCGCGCCGATCGCGAGCCACCAGCGCGGATCGGCATCCGGCCGCAGCAGATGCAGGACCAGCAGCATCAGTACCGACCACACCGCAAGATCGATGTCCGCGGTACTGAGAGTGTGCCCGGCTCCGGCCACCGCGGCCGCCGACGCCATGGTCCCGGCCGCGACCGCCTGCGCCACCCGGCCGCCGCCGAGTTCGCGGGCGGCGAGTCCGGCGCAGATCACCACGGTGGTGGCCGCCAGCGTCGCCGGAAGACGCAGCAGCAGCACGGAATTCGGATCGATGGCCGACATCGCACGGGCCAGCAGTGGCACCAGCGGCGGCTGATCGGGATATCCCCAGTCCAATCGCCGCCCCGCGGCCAGAAAGTAGAGCTCATCGCGGTGGTACCCGTACCGTCCGGAGAGCGCGGTGAGCAGCACCGCGAAAATTCCGGCTATCCAGTATGTTTCGCCACCCGAGGCATTGACCGGCCGTTCGCGCATCCCCCGCATCGTCGCATCTCCGGGGCGGCCGGGCCACCGGTGCTGGGGGTACCCGGCGCGGGCTGCGGTCCCGCCACCGGGCGCGTTGCTACGCTCTGCTATTCAGCGTCGCTACGCCGTTGTCTCTCAGCCGAGCGGGACGCAGACCGAGCCGAAGTCGAGGAACGGGCCGCCGGGGGCAGCGGAGCCCACACCGACCGAACCGAGTCCGAGCTCAGTGCCGACGCCACTGATGCAGCCACCCGTGCCGGATCCGGTGCCCAGGCCGACACCGGAACCGGTGATGCCCACATCGACCGGCTGCAGCTGCACGTCGGCGCTGGCGTTGGGGGCGGCGAGGAAGAGACCGGCGGCAATGATGCCCGCCGTTCCGAGCGCGATCTTCATATGTATGAACCTCCATCAGGAGCGAGTTATGCGCCGACACACTAGCCCACCTGGCGTCCTTCTGAAGCGTATTTGTTTCACTAGATCCGAGTGATCACCGTCGGTAAATTCGAACCACTGCCCTGACCTCCCGATTCGACAATCATCGACGCCAGTTCTTACTCTGAAGTAAGATAGTCTTACTCAGGAGTAAGATTGCTGGGCAGGATCACCCACCTCCTCGATAGAAAACTGGTGATTATGAGCACTCGAGACACCGCAACAAAGCGGGATACCTCCGCCGTTGGCCTCAACCCGGTCAAACGCGACTGGATGGGCGCGGCGATGCGGGTCATGACGACCATCACGGGATCGGAGCTGGCGGAGAAGTACAAGCTGCGCAAGCCGATCGAACGAATCACCTACGAGGGCACCAAGACCGGGTTCCGCACCCTGGGCGCGGCGACCCGGGTGTTCGAGAAGGTCGCCGGCGGTGGCGCTCCGAAGCGGCTGCCCGCCAACGAGTCTCGCAAGAAGGACTACTTCGACCTCACCCCGACCGACGAGCAGCAGATGATCGTCGAGACGGTGCGCGACTTCGCCGGCGAGATCCTGCGCCCGGCCGCGCACGAGGCCGACAATGCCGCCAAGGCCCCGCGCGACCTGCTCGAGCGCGCCGCCGAGCTGGGCATCACCCTGATCAACGTGCCCGAGGAGCTCGAGGGTGCCGCGTCCGAGCGGGGCGCGGTCACCAATTCGATGGTGGCCGAGGCGCTTTCGTACGGCGACATGGGCCTGGCGCTGCCGATCCTGGCGCCCAGCGGTGTCGCGATCGCGCTGTCGCAGTGGGGTACCGACGCGCAGCAGCAGACCTACCTGGGCGCCTTCACGGGTGAGAATGTGCCGCAGGCCTCGGTCGTCATCGCCGAGCCGCAGGCCCTCTTCGATCCGTTCGCGCTGAAGACCAAGGCCACCCGCTCCCCCAGCGGTTTCCGCCTCAACGGCGTGAAGACCCTGGTCCCGGCCGCGGGTGACGCCGAGCTGTTCATCGTCGCCGCCGAGCTGGACGGCCGTCCCACCTTCTTCATCGTCGAGTCCGGCACCGACGGTGTGGTGATCGAGGCGGACCCGAGCATGGGTATGCGCGCCGCGGGCCTGGGCCGGCTGGTGCTGAACAATGTGGCTGTGCCCGCCACCGCCCTGCTGGGCGACTCGGAGGGCGCGCAGCGCGCCGAGGAGTACGCCGACGTCGTGCGGCTGGCCCGCCTGGGCTGGGCCTCGCTGGCCATCGGCACCGGTCAGGCCGTGCTGGACTACGTGATTCCGTACGTGAAGGAGCGCGAGGCGTTCGGTGAGCCGATCGCACACCGCCAGGCGGTCGCCTTCATGGTCGCCAATATGGCGATCGAGCTGGACGGTCTTCGTCTCGTAACGCTGCGGGGTGCGTCGCGCGCGGAGCAGGGGCTGTCCTTCGCCCGCGAGGCGGCGCTGGCCAAGAAGCTGGCCACCGACAAGGGCATGCAGATCGGCCTCGACGGTGTGCAGCTGCTCGGCGGCCACGGTTTCACCAAGGAGCACCCGGTCGAGCGCTGGTACCGCGATCTGCGCGGCGTCGGCGTGGCCGAAGGCATCGTCCTCATCTGAGCCCGCCTCGTCCCGGCCGCCACCCTCGATCGAGACGCTGCGCGTCGCGGGACCGAACCTCAACGGAGAGACCACTCATGATCAATCTCGAACTCCCCAGGAAGCTGCGGGCCAGTGCCAACCAGGCCCACCAGGTCGCGCAGGAGATCTTCCGTCCCGCGTCGCGCAAGTACGACCTGGCCGAGCACGAATACCCGGTCGAGCTGGACACCATGGCCGCCATGGTCGAGGGCCTGTCCGACTCCGGCTCGGCCGACGTCTCCGGCGCCACCGGTGGCCGCAAGGCCGGTGAGAAGACCGCCGGTGATGCGCACGCCACCGAGTTGCTCGGAAACACCAATGGCGGCAATATGTCCGCGCTGATGAACGCGCTGGAGACCTCGTGGGGCGATGTCGGCCTCATGCTGTCGATCCCCTACCAGGGTCTCGGCAACGCCGCCATCGCGGCGGTCGCCACCGATGAGCAGCTGTCGCGTTTCGGCAAGGTGTGGGCCGCCATGGCCATCACCGAGCCGTCCTTCGGCTCCGACTCCGCGGCCGTGTCCACCACCGCGGTGCTCGACGGCGACGAGTGGGTGCTCAACGGCACCAAGATCTTCGTGACCGCCGGTTCGCGCGCCACCCACATCGTGGTGTGGGCGACCGTCGACAAGTCGCTGGGCCGTGCGGCCATCAAGTCGTTCGTGGTGCCGCGGGATGCCAAGGGCCTCACCGTGTCCCGCCTCGAGCACAAGCTGGGCATCAAGGCCTCCGATACCGCCGAGCTCCGCCTCGAGGACTGCCGCATCCCCAAGGACAACATCCTGGGCTCGCCGGAAGTCAATGTGGAGAAGGGTTTCGCGGGCGTCATGCAGACGTTCGACAACACCCGCCCGCTGGTCGCCGGCATGGCCGTCGGCGTCGGCCGCGCCGCCCTCGAGGAGCTCCGCACCGTCCTCACCGACGCGGGCATCGAGATCTCCTACGACAAGCCGGCCAACAACCAGCACGCCGCTGCCGCGGAATTCCTCCGCCTGGAGGCCGACTGGGAAGCCGCCTACCTGCTGTCGCTGCGCGCGGCGTGGATGGCCGACAACAAGAAGCCCAATTCCCTCGAGGCTTCCATGTCCAAGGCCAAGGCCGGCCGCATGGGCACCGACGTCACCCTCAAGGCCGTCGAACTCGCCGGCACCACGGGTTACTCCCAGCGCACCCTCCTGGAAAAGTGGGCCCGCGACTCGAAGATCCTCGACATCTTCGAAGGCACCCAGCAGATCCAGCAGCTGATTGTGGCCCGCCGCGTGCTCGGGCTGTCGAGCGACAAGCTGAAGTAGCAAGTCCCACAAGGAAAAACCGGTGCGGGCCGTATTCGTGGCCCGCACCGGTTTTCTCGCTTCCGGACGCGATGATCCGCGTCGGGTCGGATTCCGAGCGCCTTCAGCAGGTTGCCGATAACCGGAATGGAGTCGGCGCTGCCCGTGCTGGTTTGCGCAGCCGTCACGTTCACGGCCGACGTCGCGGTCGGCGGGCGGCTACCAGGCCATGTCGACACTCCGCGCTGGGGAACCGCGGTAGATCTGGCACGACGAGCTGGCGAAATGGCTACAAGCTGGGAGTATTGGTGCCGCAGTTGCCGAAATGTGATCTACGCGGATAGGTTTCGCCGGTGCGTGGATTCAGTAGGCGGATGCTATTGGGGGCCGGCGCTATTGCTGCTGGAGGGATGATGCGGGCGGGGACGGCGCGGGCGGGGGTGCCGGTGGTGGGGCCGGCATTCGATGCGCAGTATCGGGCGATCACGAAGGTGGCCGGGGGGCGGTGGCATTGCCTGGTCAGTGATTTGGGGTCGGGGAAGCCGGTTCCGGTGGTGGAGGAGGATGCGGACTTCGTCATCGAGGGGGCCAGTGTGCAGAAGCTGGCGGTGATGACCGCCCTGATGAGTGAGGTGGATGCGGGGCGGATCAGGTTGTCCGACACCACGACTCTCGATGCGGATATGGTGGCCGAGGGCAGCGGACTGTATTTGAATCAGGCGGCGTTCGGGGATCAGCTCACGGTGGCGAATCTGCTGACCACGATGTTGCAGGTTTCGGATAACACCGCGGTGCGGCTGATGTCGCGGTTCGTGTCGGGGGAGCAGATCAACGCGACGTTGGATCGGCTGGGGTTCAAGGAGACCCGGGTGGTGCCGTTGCCCGGGGAGAGCCGGTTCTATCTGGGGAATACGACGGCCCGGGAGAACAACGATCTGCTGTTCCGGCTGGCGTCGGGGACGTTGTTGTCGAAGGAGTCGACACAGGCGGTGCTGCGGATCATGACGTGGTCGGCGGTGGGGTACACCGACGGGATCCGGCGCAACATGTCCTCGGATGAACGGGCTCGCTTCGCCACCAAACACGGTGCGTCCGAAGACAAGCGGCACGATACGGGAATTATGTTCGATGCGGCGGGGGCGCCGCTGGTGGTGTTCTCGTTCTTCGCCGATCAGGCGCCGGACGCGGACAACTACGGGGCTACGAATCCGATGGTGGAGGCGCATGCCACGCTGGGGCGGGCGCTGTTGGACACCTATACGCATCTGTCACCGCTGCAGTCGTTCATCGATCCGAAGAAGATCGCCTCGGGCGGGCGCTGAAGGCCGAAAAGGCGGAAGCGTCAGCCCGCCAGTAGGTTTCGCATGGCGGTGAAGACCTCCGAGGCGCCGCCCAGGGACCAGCCGCCGTCGACGGGAATGACCGCGCCGTTGACGTAGGAGGCCAGCGGGGACGCCAGCCAGAGGCAGCAGTCGGCGATCTCCTGGGCGGTGCCGTAGCGGCCCATAGGAACGGATTTGGCCACGACATCGGCAAGTTCGGGAGTGGGGGCCAGCCGCGACATGCCCTCGGTGTCCTCGATGGGCCCGGGCACCACGGCGTTGACGCGGATGCCCGCGGGCGCCCACTCGATGGCCGCGACCTTGGTGAGCATGTCCACGCCCGCCTTGGCCGCGCAGGCGTGGGCCTGGAACGTCATGGGAATGGTCGACTGCGGCGCGGAGATGGTGATGACCGAGGCCCCGGGCGTACGTAGGTGCTCGCGGGCGGCGCGCAGGACATTGAAGGTGCTTCAGATCGATGTCCACGACCGCGCCGAAGGCCCGCGCCGACATGGATTCCGTTGCGGCGGGGAAGTTCCCGGCCGCACCCGATACCAGCACGTCCAGCTCCCCGAGCTCGGTGCAGGTCGCGGCGAGGCCCTCGGCGACCGTCTCGTAGTCGCGCACGTCCGCGGCGAAGCCCAGGGCGGTGACCCCGCATTCACCGAGCGAGTCGACCGCCGCCCGCACCTTGTCCGGCGTGCGCGAGAGCACCGCCACCGAGGCTCCCGCCCGCGCGAAGGCCCGAGCCACAACGAGATTGATGCCGCTGGTACCGCCCGCCACGAAGACCGTCCGGCCGGAGAAATCGAAGAGGTCGCTCATCTTCTGATTCTGCGGCGATCAGCACGAGAATTGGTTCGGATCTGCCCAAACCCTCAGTCGCGGAACCATCTTCCGGCCCGGCGCATGACATCCCGGCCAACGGCGGGCAAGCTGGTCATCGACCCCGACTCAGGGCATAGCCGGATCAAGTAGCAAAGGATCGACATGAGTGCAGAAGACCCGCGCCGCTGGCTGATCACCGGAGCGAACAGCGGTTTCGGCGCGGCCTTCACCACGGCCGTGCTGGCCGCCGGGGACGCGGTGGTGGCCGCGGTGCGCCGCCCCGAGACCATGGCGGACGTGGTTGCCGCGCACCCGGACCGGGTTCAGGTGGTGACCCTGGATGTGCGCGACCCGGCCGCCGCCGAGCGGGCGGTGAAGGAGGCCGGGCGGATCGACGTCCTGGTCAACAATGCGGGCTACGGCATCGTCGGCGCGATCGAGGAGACCACCGAGGCCGATCTGCGTGACGCCATGGAGGTCATGTTCTTCGGACCGCTGCGGCTGACCCAGCTGGTCCTCCCCCAGATGCGCGAGCGCCACGCGGGCGCCATCGTCCAGCTGACCAGCATGGGCGGGTTCCTGTCCTTCGCGGGCGTGGGCGCCTACAGCGCCGCCAAGGGCGCGTTGGAGCTGGCCAGTGAAGCCCTTGCCGCCGAGGTGAATCCGCTCGGCATCCAGGTGCTGATCGTCGAACCCGGGGAATTCCGAACCGGTTTCGCCAAGCCCGCCGCCCTCACCATCGGTTCCGCCATCCCGGACTACGCCGGCACCGTGGGCGCCATCCGCGACGGCCTGCCAGCCTCCGACCAACAGCAGCAGGGCGATCCCGGCAAGGCCGCGGCCGCGGTCCTCGCGGTGGTCGGCCAGGCGGACGCCCCGCTGCGGCTGCCCCTGGGCCCGGACGCGGTCGGCGCCATCCGCGGCAAGCTGGCCACCGTAGCCGCCGAGCTGGACGCCACCGCCCACCTGGGCCTGACCACCGGCTTCGACGAGGTCTGAGCCCGGATACGCGAACAGCCCGCCGAGCGGTCGGCGGGCTGTTCGCGTGAGCGCCGGATTACAGCGCGGCCAGCGACGCGCTTCCAGTGCTCATGATGGAGACGATGTTGGCGAGCGCAGCGAGCAATTCCATGGGAGTACCTCATCGGTTCGGGGAAGGGGAACCCGCAGCCTGGGCGACCCAGGTTACGGGCGAGCAATCAATAGGTGAACGCAGTGGGGCGATACGCTCAGAGTTGCCGTGTGTCTGTTGTGACCGAATTTGTGTAACGGCCGTCACAGGCCGCTGTTACGGTGGCGCTACCGCCCTCGGGTCCGGGCGGTGGACGGCTCGTCAACGGAGGTGGTCCGCATGGCCTCGGTTCTGCATTCGGCTCGGCAGCGCATGGCGCACACCGGTGAGGCGCTCAAGGGCCTGCGGCGTTTGCGGGAGCTGGGATTGAGCGATCCCACCGATCCGGTGGGGACGGTCCGATTGCTCAGGGACGCCAGGGTTTTCGGGCCACCGGCGACCGCGGTACGGCGCGCGGCACGCCTGTTCGGGGACCGGCCGGCCCTCGCGGACGAGCGGGGTGAGCTCACCTACCGGGAGCTGGACGAGCAGTCGAACGCGGTGGCGCGCGGATTGCAGCGCAACGGCGTCAAACCCGGGACCGTGGTGGGCGTGCTGGCCCGCGACCACCGGGGTCTCGTGCTGACCATGGCGGCGCTGGGCAAACTCGGCGCGCGGCTGGCACTGATGAACACCGGATTCGCCAAACCGCAGTTCGCCCAGGTCTGTGAGCGCGAGAACGTGCGATTCGTATTGCACGACAGCGAATTCCTCGGCCTGCTCGACGCCCTGCCCGAGGGCCTTCCCCGCGTGCTGACCTGGGTCGACGAGGGCACCGAAATACCCTCCGGCGCAAAAACTCTGGACGAACTCATCGCCGCGAACGCACCGACGCCGCTGCCCGCGCCGAAGCAGCCGGGCGGCTTCATCATCCTCACCTCGGGCACCACCGGCCTGCCCAAGGGCGCCCCGCGCGAGCGCACCGGACCGCTGTCGACGGTGCAGATGGTGGACCGCATCGACTTTCCGCGGCAGGGCACGATGGTCATCGTCTCCCCCATCTTCCACTCCACCGGGTTCGCGACCTGGCTGACCGCGTGCGCCTTCGGCAACAAGGTGGTGATGGCGCGCCGCTTCGACGCCGAGCGAACGCTGCGCCTGATCGCCGAGCACCGCGCCGACATGCTGGTCGCGGTGCCGACCATGCTGCATCGAATGGTGGAGCTGGACAAGGAGATTCGCCAGCAGTACGACACCTCCTCGCTGACCGGGATCGTGCTGGCCGGTTCGGCGCTGTCGCCGGAGCTGTCGGTGCGCACGGCCGAGGTGTTCGGGCCGGTGCTCTACAACCTCTACGGCTCCACCGAATGCGCGATCGCCTCGGTCGCCCGGCCGGAGGACCTGGCCCTTGCGCCGGGGACGGCGGGACGGGCACCGCTGACCTGCGAGGTGGCGCTCTTCGATGACGACGGGCAGCGCGTCCTCGCCAAGAACGTGACCGGCCGTGTCTTCATCCGCTCGGGCTCGCCGTTCAAGGGCTACACCGATGGGCGGACGAAGGAGGTCATCGACGGATACATGTCCAGCGGCGATGTCGGGCACTTCGACGGTCGCGGACTGCTGTTCATCGACGGCCGCGACGACGACATGATCGTCTCCGGCGGCGAGAACGTCTTCCCGCAGGAGGTCGAGAACCTGCTGCTGGAGCGCCCCGACGTGTTCGATGCGGCCGTGGTCGGCGTGGACGATGTCGAATTCGGTAAACGCCTGCGCGCGTTCATCGTTCCCGAGCCCGGCGCGAAGCTCGCGCCCGAGGAGATCAAGACCCATGTGAAGAACAATCTGGCCCGCTACAAGGTACCGCGGGACGTCTTCTTCCTCGACGATCTGCCACGCAATGCCACCGGCAAACTGCTGCGCCGGGTCCTCGTGGAGTACGAGCCTCCCGTCACGAGTCGGTAGGCGACACAGCACCGACGGTGCCCGCGACACGGCGGCAATCCTGGGATCCCCACCACGAGCTGCACGGTTTATTCGTAACCGCGAGTAACGGAGACCTCGGCCACACCCCGGCTGCCTGCGCTTGCTAGGGTTAGCACCGCACTGGATCTCGATGTTGCGGTCCGTCGGCCGACTCGTCCGGCGGGGATCGCGGAAGGTTGTACCCATGTCACTTGCCCTTCCATCGGCTGGCACGGTTCTACGCAAGGCCGGCGATACGGCGCTCAGCGTCAATGCCATGGTCCGAGGGGGACTCTTCAATCCGCTGCGCCCCGATCACGCGGTGCGCTCGGCGCTCAATGTGCTGAAGTTCGGCCCGTTCGCGGGCGCGGTCGTGCATGCGGCCAACACCAACCCCAAGTCCGCGGCCATTGTCGACGAGCGCGGTGAGCTGACCTTCGAGCAGCTCGACCAGCAGTCCAATGCCTTCGCGCGCGGCCTCGCCGCCCAGGGCCTGGGCCCCGGCGACGTGATCGGCGTGCTGGCCCGCGACCACCGCGGCATAGTGCTGAGCCTGGTCGCCGCCGGCAAGCTGGGCGTGCGCGCGGTGCTGATGAACACCGGCTTCGCCAAGCCGCAGTTCACCGATGTGGCCGCCCGCGAGAACGTCAAGGCGGTGCTGCACGACAGCGAGTTCTTCGATCTCATGTCGGCCATTCCGGCGGAGATTCCCCGCATCCTGACCTGGGTCGACGAGAAGGACAATGCCGACCCGTCGATTCCGACCATCGAGTCGGTGGCGGCCGGGCAGTCCACCGCGGCGCTGACCCCGCCGGAGAAGCCGGGCGGCATGGTCATCCTGACCTCGGGCACCACCGGCACCCCCAAGGGCGCGCCGCGTGACAAGGTCAGCCCGTTCATCACGGCCCAGTTCCTGGATCGAATCCCGTTGCCGCGCAACAGCACCGTGGTGATGGCCGCCCCGATCTTCCACGCCACCGGCCTGTCGCAGTTCACGCTGTCGATCGCGCTGGGTAACCGGGTGGTGTTCCAGCAGCGCCGCTTCGATCCCGAACACACGCTGGCCAATATCCAGAAGTTCCGCGCGCAGGGTCTGACCGTGGTCCCGACCATGCTGCAGCGCATTCTGGACCTGCCGGAAGAGACGCTGGCGAAGTACAACCCGGCGGAGACCCTGAAGGTCGTCTTCGCCGCCGGCTCGGCCATCCCGCCGGACGTCGTCACCCGCACCCTCGACTACTTCGGCGAGACCCTCTACAACGTGTACGGCTCCACCGAGTGCGCGGTCATGACCGTGGCCACCCCGTCGGAACTGCGCAAGGCCCCGACCACCGCGGGCAAGGCGCCGGTCGGCATCCGCGTCGCGCTCTACGACGAGAACCGCAGGCGCATCTCCGCGCCCAACGTGACCGGCACGATCTTCATCGAGAACGGGCACTCGTTCAAGCAGTACACCGACGGCCGCACCAAAGAATATGTGGACGGCCTCATGTCCTCCGGCGATGTCGGCCACTTCGACACCGACGGGCTGCTGTTCATCGACGGCCGCGACGACGACATGATCGTCTCCGGCGGCGAGAACGTCTTCCCGCAGGAGGTCGAGAACCTGCTGTCCAACCGCCACGACATCCTGGAGGCGGCGGTGGTCGGCGTCGAGGACCGCGACTTCGGAAAGCGCCTGCGCGCCATCGTGGTTCCGGGGCCCGACTCCAAGCGGGACGTGCAGGAGATCAAGGACTACGTGAAGGAGAACCTGGCGCGCTACAAGGTGCCGCGCGAGGTGATCTTCCTCGATGAGCTGCCGCGCAATGCCACCGGAAAGCTGCTGCGCAAGCCACTGATCGAGATGGAAGTCACGGAGAATTAGCCAAAGCCGTTCGCACCCCGTCGGTTAACGGCAGGGTACGAGCAGGGGGCGAGATCAGGCTTGGCTATTATCAGCGCGTGACCATCGAATCCGGCCGCTCTACAGCGCATTCCCGCAGCGATGCTGCCGGATTGCGCGGTGGGGCGGCCGGTTCGGTATCCGGGGCGCTCGCGGTGGCCGCGCACGGCTGGATCTCGGGGGCCGCGCCCCTGGAGTCCGGTCCGCTGACGCTACTGGTCGCCGCCTCGGCGGCGGTCGGCGCGGTGGTCGCGAGCGTGCACACGCTGCGCACCACGGCGCTGGGGCTGTTGGTCGCGCTGATCGGCGGGCAATTCCTGGGTCATTTCAGCATGATGTGGGGCTCGCCGGGCAGCATGCACCATCACCATCACAATGCCTCGATGTGGAGTCCTGCCATGCTGGCCGCGCACATCGTGGCGGCGTGCGCAGCCGCCGTGGTCATTCTGGGCGCGGAGGCGGCCTATCGGATCGGCACCACGGTGCTGTCCTGGGCGCTGCCGCTGCCGATTTCACTGCCGGTGCTCACCGGGCAGCCGCTGCTGCCCATCCCGCACCGGGACCTGGTCGTACTGCGTATCTTCGCGGCCGACGTATTCCGCACTCGCGGACCGCCCGCGCTCGTTCGAGGCTGATTCCCTTCTTTCACACCCGGGCACACGGACCTTCGCATCGTGTGACTTCGCTGTACGCCCGCGGCCGTCGCGGTGGCGTCATGCGCGTCCGGGCATCCCCATGACCGCTGTGCGCACGCGGTGGCAGTCGCGTGCGCACCATGAGGGGGTCATGGTGTGCCCTGACATGCGTCGCCTCGACGTGTTCGCTCCCCGGTACCGCGTGTTCCCGGGTGTTCCCTCGAACCCGAAAGATCGCTGGTGACAATCACTGACAGCGGTGTCGATACGACACCGCCGCCCTCCCATACCCGGACGACGGAGCCGCCGCCGCCGTCCGGGCCGCCACCGAAACGCCGCGCGGGCAATGCCTTTCAGGCGCTCATGCTGCGACTGCACTTCTATGCCGGCGTCTTCGTGGCGCCGTTCATCCTGATCGCGGCCGTGACCGGTGCGCTGTACGCGATCTCGCCGACGCTGGAGACCATCACCTCCAGCGGCCTGCTGCACACCGATTCGACCGGGCCGGCCAAGCCATTGCGGGAGCAGGTCGCCGCCGGGCAGGCGGCCGAGCCGAACCTGGCACTGGTGGCGGTGGCCCCGGGACAGCAGGCCGGTGAGACCACGCGCGTGCTCTTCAGCGATCCGTCGCTGGGCGAATCCGAGCGGCGGGCGGTGTTCGTCGACCCGGTGACCGCACAGCCGGTGGGCGACAGCGTCGTCTACGGCAGCTCGGGCGCGCTGCCCATGCGCACCTGGATCGACCAGCTGCACAAGGATCTGCACCTGGGCACGTTCGGCCGCTACTACAGCGAGATCGCGGCCTCCTGGCTGTGGCTGGTGGCGCTGGCCGGGCTGATGCTCTGGTATCGGCGGGTGCGGGCGCGGCGCGAGAAGCGTTCGGCCGGTTGGCTGCTGCGGCCGGATCGGTCGCAGCCGCGAGCCCGGACACTGAATTGGCATGCGGTGGTGGGTGTCTGGATCCTGCCGGTGCTCCTGCTGCTGTCGGCCACCGGTATGACCTGGTCGAAGTACGCGGGTGAGAACGTCACCCAGCTGCGGCAGGCGATGAGCTGGACCACGCCTGCGGTGAGCGCCAAGCTGCCCGGGTCGACCGGTCCGGCCATGTCCGCGGGCGGTGAACACGATCACCACGGTGGCGGTGCGGCCGCGGCCATGCCTCCCGCCGACAAGGCGGCACTGGTCGACACCGTGTACGGCGTCGCCCGGGCCAATGGCCTGACCGGGCCCCTGGAGATCGGCATTCCGGCCAAGGGGGGCATGGCCTTCGTGGCGCAGGAGTTGCGCCGCCCCGGCCAGTACACCCGTGACGCCATCGCGGTGGACGGCGTGACCGGCAATGTCACCGACAAGCTGCCGTACTCCGACTGGCCGCTCATGGCCAAGCTCACCAATTGGGGCATCCAGTTCCACATGGGCCTGATGTTCGGCCTGGCCAATCAGCTGTTGCTGCTGGTCATCATGGCCGGGCTGGTCACGGTGATCGTGCGCGGCTACCTCATGTGGTGGCGGCGCCGCCCGACCAAGGAGTCGAGGCTCGGCGCGGGCAAGGCCCCGCGCCGGGCACTGGCGCAGACCCCGCTGATCGTCCTGGCGCCGTTGGCAGCGGCCGCCGCGGTGGTCGGCTGGTTCGCGCCCATGATCGGCATTCCACTGCTGGGCTTCCTGGTGATCGACGTGCTGGTGGGTGTGGGAGCCCGCCTGCGCGCCACCGCCTAGTCCACGAGAACCGCTGAGCGACACGGCCTCCGGGCCGTGCCGCCGGCCGGTCACATCCTTTCGCGACTCACGCGCATAGCAGAGCCGCGCCATTCGTGCGGACCCTGACCCGCACTGACGAAAGACGAAACCTCATGAAGCTCAACAAGTTCGCCGTGTCCGCCGCCCTCGTGACGACCGCGCTCGGGGTCACCGCCGGAACCGTGAACGCCGCACCCGCCCAGTCCGACGCGGGTGTCATCAACTACACCGCCACCACCGGCGAGAGGGACCTGACCATCCGCACGGATGCCGGGTCGCTGGTGGTGGACAACGGTGTGCTGAAGATCGAGGCCGCCGACGGGACCACGGTCGCAGGCACCGAATTGTCGTTCCGGCTTGACGATTTCGTCTTCCCGATCGCCGCCGATGTCCACGACCGCGTCGCCACGCTCACCCCGCAGTTCGACGCCGCGCACGCGGTGTACCAGCCGGTCGCGCTGCCCTTCGAGAACAGCGCCCCCTGGAAGTCGGACTACGAGCGTGAACAGGCCGCCTGGAACCGCATGACCAGCACCCTCTCCATGGGCGCCACCGTCGGCACCCTGGCCGGCGGCCTCGGCGGTGCGGCTCTCGGCTGCCTACTGGGCGCCGTCGGAGCCGCCGGCCTGGTCACCCTCGGCTCCGCAGGCGTCCTCGCCGCCATGTTCGTCCCGCTCCTCGGCGCAGCCGGCACGGGCTGCCTCGTCGGCGCAGCCGCCGTAGGCTTCCTCGGCACCATCGCCGGCCAGCTCTTCGTAACCGCCCCGGTAGCCATCGCCGCCGCAGTCCAGTACTTCACAACCATCACCCAGCCGTCGATCACGGCCGCAAAGTAGCCCGAAACCCGTTGCCGCCGACCGATCCACCGTCTTCACGATCGGCCGGCGGCACCGTGGTCACAACCAACGAAACGGCGTCCCGTCAGCATTTACACCGATCTGGACGACAACAACGCCAGCGGTCTCTGTTCACGGCTGACCTACCGCCGCACTGACCGAAACCGGGCGAATGACCCACACGCACTATGGTTTCGCCGCCGCGATGAACAGCGCGTTGCCCGGCGGAGGGTTACCGCTCGAGTCCGGCGTACGTGGATCCTGTTACGGCGGACAGCCTCCAACGACGAGTTGGATGCACAGCGCGCGGCCTCTTACACGACGTTGGGTCCAGGAAGGCGATGGGCGCCGGCGGAGGGGGTCACCGTGTAGTCGCGGGGCGGGGGGAATCCCTTGGCGGCGAAGGATTCTCGGATGGCCGTGACAATGGTGGGGGTGTCGTCGCGGTCGGTGAGGGCGAGGATGCTGCCGCCGAAGCCGGCGCCGGTCATGCGGGCGCCGTGGGCGCCGGCGGTCAGGGCCGTCTCTACGGCGATGTTCAGGGGTGGGGAGGAGACTTCGAAGTCGTCGCGCAGGGATTGGTGGGCGGCGGTGAGGAGCGGGGCGATGGTGCGAGGGTCGGCGCCCGTGCGCAATTGTTCGGCTATTTGCAGGACACGGGCGTTTTCGGTGATCACGTGACGGGCGCGGCGGCGGAGGAGCGGGTCGGTGAGGCGGTCGGCTTCGGCGGCGAAGGGGATGTCGCGGAGGGCGGGGACGCCCAGTTGGGCTGCGGCGGCGGCACATTCGGCGCGGCGGGCGGCGTAGTCGCTGTTCACCAGGCGATGGGGGGTGCCGGTGTCGATGATGAGCAGCGTCAGGCCGAAGGCGGCCAGGTCGAAGGGGATTTGTTCGGCGGCTCCCGTGCGGGTGTCGAGGAAGAGGAGGTGGCCCGGGGTACAGAGGAGAGAAGCGGACTGGTCGAGGGTGCCGGTGGGTACGCCGGCGTAGACGTTTTCGGCGGTGCGGGCGATGTCGATGAGCTCGGTATCGGTGGTGGTGGGGGCGAACAGGTCCCGCAGGGCGATGGCGACCGAGCAGGACAGAGCGGCCGAGGAGGACAGGCCCGCGCCGATCGGGACGGTGCCGTCGAGGTCGAGGTGGACGCCGGACACCTTGTGGCCGCGGCGCTCGAATTCGCGGACGACGCCGAGCGGGTAGCGCGACCAGGCAGGGAATTCGGACCAGCCGCCGGTGCCGAGCGCGGCCGTGGTGGTGTCGACCGAGTCACCGGGCGCCTGCCGGGATCTCAGCCGCACCACACCACCCGGTCCGGCCGCCGCGGTGCAGGTGACACCCAGCGGCAGGGCCATTGGCAGCACGTAGCCGTCGTTGTAATCGGTGTGCTCACCGATGAGATTCACCCGGCCCGGGGCCCACCAGCGTCCCGCCGTCGATTCCACTTCCGGCTCCGTTCACAGGGTCGCGCAGGCCGTACGGTTCGATTCGCTGGGGAGCATAACGAGTCTCGCGGAAAGCGGTCCTACGGGTTCGCCGAACTCCGCTCCGGAGCGGCCGTTTTCATGTCATGATCGGTTCGGTTGCCCAGATAGTGGCAGCGCCTTTCTCTACCGGGCACTCTGCCACCGCTGCGCGGGACCTATGCTCGTACCGCAACACTCGGTTGATGATCGGCGGTGTCTTTTCGAGTACTGCTCGGACAAGGGGGGCTGGTGGGAACAGACGCACAATCGGCCGAACGGTCTGGTCCGCGCTTCAAAATCTGCTGGCGCACCGTGCTGTTCATCGGTGGCGTACTCATTCTCGGCCTGCCCATGGTGGTCAGTACCCGCGCGGTGACCCTGGGCACCCTGTTCGTGTCGGTGGCCATCAGCCTCACCATGATCGGGCTCGGCGTGCGCAGGTACCGCCCCCGCCATCCCCTGCCCTGGTATCTGCTGTCCGCGTCCGCCGTGCAATTCGCCATCGGCACCGGGCTGCGCCACATCTCGGAATCGCAGCGCCACCCCTTCGACGATCTGTTCACCCTCAGCGGGTACTGCTGCGTCGGCGTGGCCGCGGTGCTGTGGCTGCGCCCGCGGCAGAACAGCGCCGATCACGATCTGCTACTGGACTCCGGGCTGATCGGCCTGGGCGCGCTGCTGCTGTCGTGGACATTCCTCATCTCACCGGTGCTGCACATGACGCACCACACCCACTTCGCCACTATCACCTCGGTCGCGGATCCGATCGTGGACGCCCTGCTGCTCACCGTGATCGTGCACTCGGTGATCACCTCGGCGCGCTCGGAAACCTCGCTGCGCCTGGTGCATCTGGCCATGCTGGTGATTCTGGCCGGTGACCTGGCCTACAACCTGGAGACCGCGGGCTCGGCGGTCTTCGGCCGTCAGATCCAGCTGCTGCCACTGCAACTGGGCTTCACGCTGATCGGCGCGGCCGCCCTGCACCCGAGCATGGTGGTCCTCGGCGAGCCGCGCGACATCCATCCGCACCGGTCCCGGCAGCGCGCCAGCATCATCGCCATCGTCATGATCGTGGCCTCGCTGGTGCCGGTGGTGGGCTCCAGCCTCGACACACTCGACCGCGTGGTGGTGTCCTCGCTGTTCGCCCTACTACTAGCGGGCGTACTGCTACGCAGTGAACGCGCCATCGAACGCAGCGCCCGCAGCGAACGGCGCGCGCAGTATCAGGCAGACCACGACATGCTCACCGGACTCCTGAACCGCGCCGCCCTGCTGCGGGCGCTGCATCGTAATCGGGAGCGTTGGGCCGGACAGCCTTTGGCCCTGCTGTTCATCGACCTCGACGGCTTCAAGCGGGTCAACGACAATTACGGTCACGCGGTGGGTGACGAACTCATCGCCAATGCCGCCGCCCGCATCCGCCGCGTGATCCGCCGCGATGACGCGGCAGCCCGCTACGGCGGCGACGAATTCGTGGTGCTCGCCCCGCTGGCACAGCAGCAGGCCCGCCAGCTGGCGGAGCGGCTGCTGGCCACCCTGGGGGAACCGTTCGAGCTGAGCGCGGCCGAGGTGCGCATCGCGGCCAGCATCGGAATCGCCTGCACCAAGCCGCGTGAGACCGAGACCACGGTCTACGAGCTACTGCGCGAGGCGGATTCGGCCATGTACCACGCCAAGGAATACTCCCTCGGCTACATCTTCCACGACGACCTACGCCGCAACCGTCCCGAATCCGGTCCTCGCACCTGGCAGCGCGAATCCGCGGTGTGACCCGGAAGCGGCCCAGCCCCACACGAAAAGGGTTGGGCCACTGGTCCTCGCGGCGGAATTACCCGCGCGGAATCTCGTCAGGCCAGGTCTTCGAGTAGCCGACGGGCCGATTCGAGTTCGGCCTGCAGCTGCGCGACCTTGGCATGCTGGGCGGCACGGACCGACTCGTGGATGGAGTCGACGACCTCGGCGAATTCGGGATGGAGAATCTTGGCGGCCTGGGCCACAGCGGAACTCGTGACCGGCAGACCCTTGATGGTGCGCTTCTTGCCGTTCACCACATCGAGGGTCCACTCACCCTCGGCGGTGCCGCTGAGGGTGACCGTCACCTCCGGAGTCTTCGGCTTCTTCGCGGCGGCGGTGCTGGCGGCATTGCGGGCCGGACGCGACGCGGCGGGCTTGGCCTTGGCCTCGGGCGCGGAATCCGCAGCCGGCTGCGGGGTCTCGACCTTGGCTTCCGGAGCGGGCGAAGCGCTCGGCGCGGTGGCCGGCATCGTCACGGGAGACGACATCGTCACGGTGGGTTCCTTCCTGGTTGCCGTTTTCGGTTGAGCTCCGGCCGGTTTGGCCGGGTTCTGCCGGGCCGGTTTGGTCAGGGTCACCTCGGTGGGACCGAAGGACAGCACATCCTTCGAGCCCGTCGGCTTCACCTGCAGGAAATCCCCCTCGGACGGATCCCCGAGGGACATCACCTTTCCGGAACGGCCTTCCGGGACACCGACCGCCACCGCGGTGAACCACACCATCGGTGGCCGGCCCGCGTCGATTTCCGCGGCGATCTGCCGAATTTCGGTATCCGACAAGGGCTGTGGCTTGGTACGGGTCGACATGGGGCACTCCGGGCGGACGGGGCGGACATCTGCGTGCCAAGAGCATGCACCATGGCACCGACAAATCCACATCCGGAGAACGCACATGGTCACCGCCCGAGAGCCAGTGAACCGTCAGCTATTCCTACTGGTGCGGCCCACAGAGCATGACCGGCGCTGGTGATCCTAAGCGTCCACCCCTGTCCCCGCGCAACTTTCGAGGCAGCGCGACCGCCCGGTCGCCCGATTCGCGAGTATCGGTCAGAGTTGCTCGACCCCGCGCAGCACACACCGGACGGTCTGTGGCCGCGACACCGGATCCAGCCGCGTCTCCGTGGTGAAGCCCTGCGTCGAGCCCGGCGCCACCAGTACCTCGGTGCGTGTTCGTTCCAGATCGGTGGACTCCGGTGACATGAAACTGATCACCACCAGATACCGGTGCTCCACCACATCCCGATTGCTCACCACCGCCGTCGCCTGCCAGCCCGCCGAGGTCCCCGCGCAGGCGGTGACGAAGGCGCTGCGCTGCATCTCGCCCGTATCGGTGGACGCCATCTCGCTCGACTGGTGTGCGTGCGCGGCATCGGTATGGCCGGAGTGAGCGCATCCGGTCAGCAGCGCCGCACATCCCGAGACGACACCGACGAGACCTCGGCCGGGGGTGATCATGAATCTCCCATTCCACCGCGCACTTCCGCCCCCGCACTCCTGTTGCGGCTGATTAGCCGCGCGCCGAGAGTACCCCAGCTCGAACGCGTGTCGTCACATGACAGCATAGGCGTGTCGCACCCGGAAACCGGCCGTACGCTCGCCTTTCGCGCGCCCGCGCGGACCTGCCTACGATCGATCGGGTGAAGGTTCTCGGAGCATGCCCACTCGACTGCCCGGACGCCTGCTCCTGGGTGGTGGACGTACAGGACGGCCGGGCGACCGGCCTGCGCGGCAACCGTGAGCACCCGGTCACCCGGGGCGCACTGTGCGTGAAGGTGAACCGCTACCTCGACCAGGTCCACTCTCCCGAGCGCCTCACCCGGCCACTGCGCCGGGTCGGCCGCAAGGGCGAGGGCCGCTTCGAGCCGATCACCTGGGACGAGGCGCTCGACGAGATCGCCACCCGGCTCACCGGCATCATCACCGAGTACGGCGGCGAGGCCGTCTGGCCCTTCCACGGCACCGGCAGCCTCGGCTACATCCAAGGACTGGAGGGCTTTTCCGGCCGGCGATTCTTCAATGCGCTCGGCGCCTCCCTGCACGACCCGACCATCTGCTCCATCGCGGGCAGCACGGGGCTGAAATACACCCTGGGCACCGCGGGCGGCATGGACCCGGAGGAGCTGGCGCAGTCGCGGCTGATCCTGCTGTGGGGCACCAATCCGCTCAGCTCCGGCCATCATGTCTGGAAGTTCATCCAGGACAGCGGCGCGTACACGGTGGCCATCGATCCGGTGCGCACCCGCACTGCCGAACGGTGTGACGAGCACCTGGCCCCGCTCCCCGGCACCGACGCGGTGCTGGCGCTGGGTCTCATGCACGTCGTCGTAGGGCTGGGGGCCGAGGACACCGAATTCCTGGAAGCCCGCACCGAGGGCTGGCCCGAATTCCGTGACCGCATCGCGCAGTACCCGCCGGAGCGGGTCGCCGAGATCACCGGGCTGCCGGTGGAACGCATCGTGGCCCTGGGCGAACGCATCGCCCGCACCCGGCCCACGGCCATTCGCGCCTCGCAGGGGATGCAGCGGCACGCGGGCGGCGGGATGGCACTGCGCACCCTGGCCTGCCTGCCCGGCGTCACCGGCGACTGGGCGATTCCCGGTGGCGGACTGCACTATTCGACCAGCGGGCACTTCCGGCTCGACACCCCGGCGCTGATGCGGTTCGACCTGCTGCCGCATCCGGTTCGGACCCTGTCCATGACCCGCATGGGCGAGGTGTTGCTGGACACCGACGGGCCGCCGGTCAAGGCGCTGTTCGTGATCGCGGCGAATCCGGTGGGCTCCAATCCCGATCAGCGCCGCGTGATCGAGGGCCTGTCCCGCGAGGACCTGTTCACCGTTGTCCTGGAACACTTTCCGACCGACACGGTCGACTACGCCGATATCGTCCTCCCGGCCACCATGCAACCCGAGCACCTCGATGTGCTGGCCGCGTACGGCAATCTCTATCTGGTCTGGAACGAACCGGCCGTTTCCCCACCCGGCGAATGTCTGCCCACCACCGAGACCTTCCGCCGGCTGGCCCGACGCCTGGGGCTGACCGAACCGGCGCTGTACGAGTCGGATGAGGACCTGGCGAACCAGCTGTTGAAACAGTACGACGTCGACCGGCTGCGCGCCGACGGCTTCCTGAAGATCGATCCGCGCCCGGTGCCCGTGGACAAGCTCCGGTTCGTGTCGGACCGCGCCGCGCGGGCGGGCCACGATCCGCTGGCCGGGTACACCTCGCCCGCCGATCCGGGCGACGGGCTGGTGCTGATCTCCGCGGCGTCGCACTACTTCCTGAACACCAGCTTCGGCATCGATCCCGAATTACGCAGGCGCGCGGGCGAACCGACCGTCACCCTGCATCCCGGTGACGCGGCAGCGCGCGGCATCACGGACGGCGATCCGGTCACCGTCCACAACGACCGCGGCTCCTTCGAGGCCGTCGCCGAGGTCTCCGACCGGGTCCGGCCCGGTGTCGCCGCGACCACGAAGGGCCGCTGGGCCAAGCACTCCGGCGGTTCGACGGTGAATGCGACGGTCGCGGAACGTGATTCGGACTTCGGTGGCGGCGCGGTGTTCCACGACAACCGGGTATCGATCACCCCGCGCCGCTGACGGAACGGAAACGTCGGGTCAGGACGTGGCGTCGAGGGTCTCGAGGACCCGCCGCGCCTGGTAGTCCGCGCCGAGCTGGTTGGGGTGGAACGGCACCGCGAGCCCGACCGGGCTGCCCGAGAACGGCAGCAGCCCCTCCACCCAGCGGGTGCCGACGGGCTGGCAGGCGTCGTGCCCGGAGCTGCCGTCGTAGGTGTCGACGAACTCGACTCGGGTCTCGGCGGCCACTCGCCCGAGCATGTCGTGCAGTTCGATCAGCTTCTGTCCCAGCCAGATGGCGTCGGCGTCGGAGATGGGGATCTCCGGCCAGCAGCCGCCGACGAGGCCGATGCCCTCGAAATAGTCGAGCAGCAGGATACGGGCGTGCGGGGCGCGCTCACGAATGCCGGCGATGGTGACGGCCACCCGGGATTCGGTGCGGGCGATGTTCTGCGACATCCGGTCGGCGCCGTTCACCACCATCTCGTTCAGGCACGGGCTGATGGCCGGATCGACTGTGATGCAGTCGGTGACGGTGGCCGCGAGATCGGCGTCATTGCCGCCGATTTCGAGGGTGACCAGGTCGGTGTTCTCGGTCAACCGGTCGAACTGCGGCGCGTTGTCGCCGAGTGCGGTGTGCTGCGGCCGGGTCATGTCGGCGGTGACCGCGCCGGCACAGGTGGCGTCGCGGAACACCGGCACGGCCAGGGCCGCGGCGACCTGCTTGGCGTAATTGTGGACGCTCTGCACGCAGGGCGCCGGGGTGAAGGCGGTGGTGAGCTGGCTCAGGGTGGCGTCGGCGGCCCAGGAATCGCCCAGGGCCACATACTCGTTGACGGCTGCGCCGGTCTTGGGGGAGGCGGGTGCGGCCTGGGCGGCGGCGGGCACGATAGCGGCGAGGGCGGCCACGGTCAGCAGTGCACGCGAGGTATTCATGTCAGTTCTCCCCTCAACCAGCCCAATACCGAATGTTGTACCGTATTCAGATCGGAAACCTGACAGCGACACGACCGTAGCGTGCGGTGAATTGAAACAATCCTTACTCGCAACCTCTCCCGGCCCGGCTCAGACCCGATCCACCGACTCCCAGCGCTCCCGCTCCGGCGACTGCACCCGCTCATAGCCCAGCCGGACATCGTGGGCGACCTCGCCATCGGCGACCGTAACCCGGCTGAACACCGCCGGATATCCCCGGGCCATCACGGTGTAGCGCCCCTCCGCCAGATCCGGCACGGCATAGCGTCCGGTGTCGTCGGTGCGGGTCACGGCGATCAGATCCCCGGCCTCGTCCAGCACCGTGATCTGGGCATCGGGCACACCGTGCCCGCGGTCGTCGCAGGCCGATCCGGCCAGCACCGCGCGCGGCGCCAATTCGATGTCGTGGCGCAGCATTCCGCTGTCGGGCACGGTCAGGGTGACCGCGGAGGGACGCAT
The DNA here is from genome assembly GCF_044766925.1 of Nocardia sp. NPDC101769. Classification (NCBI taxonomy): domain Bacteria; kingdom Bacillati; phylum Actinomycetota; class Actinomycetes; order Mycobacteriales; family Nocardiaceae; genus Nocardia; species Nocardia sp. NPDC101769. Next base: position 35,608 of record NZ_JBIWMX010000009.1, read on the forward strand.
GTGATCGGCCACCGCGACCAGCGTGTAGGTGCCGGCCAGCACGCCGCGGCAGATGAAATCGCCCTCCGGGGTGGTGATCGTCGAGCCGACCACGTCACCGAACGCGTCGGTGAGGGTGACGGTCGCATCGCCCAGCGGCGCACCGCGTCCCACCGACCGCACCACGCCCGACACCTCACCGGATCCGAGCAGGGCCACATCCAGGCGGTGCGGACGGCGGCCGACCGAGATGGTCACCGCGGCGGGCTGATACCCGAACGCCGACACGATCAGTACATAGCCGCCCGCCCGCGGAACCCCGATGACATAGCCGCCGTCGGGCTCGCCGACGGCTCGCGAAACCTGGCGTCCGCGTTGGTCGATGAGGGTGAGCACGGCGTCGGGCACCGACTGCCCGTCCTCGCGGTGCACACACCCCGACACCGACAGCCCCGACCGCTCGACGAAATGGAATTCCGGCTCGGGCTCGAGTTCGGGTTCCGGCTCGGCGATCTCCTCCACGACCGGCGTCGGAACATCCTGTAGCGGAATCTCTTTCATGAACGTGAGCACGAACGCCGCCACCACCGCCACCGCGGCCGCCACGAAGAAAACCCCGCCCATGGCGTGGGTGAAGCCGGTCAGGATGGGTACGCGCAGCTGGTCCGGCAGTGCCGCGATACCGCTGGTGTTGCTCTGGATCCGGCCCAGCTGCCCGGCGTCGAATCCCGGGGGCAGCTGTCCGCCGAAGGCCGCCAGGATCTTGCGCGGCAGCAGGTTGAACAGAATGGTCAGGAACACCGCGACGCCGAGCGTGCCGCCCATCTGCCGGAAGAAGGTGGCCGACGCGGTGGACACACCCATATCCGAGTGCGGCCCGGCGTTCTGCGCCGCGATGATGAGCGTCTGCATGCACCCACCGAGGCCGAAACCGATGATGCCGCAGTACAGCAGCGGCTGCCACAGCGGGCTGTCGTAGTGCACGAACGCGAACAGCACCGACCCGGCGGCGATCACCAGCGAGCCGAGGATCGGCAGCGCCTTGTAGCGCCCGGTGAATTTGGTGATGAGCCCGGACAATTGCGCGCCCAGCATGATGCCCACCACCAGCGGCAGCATGAAGAGCCCGGAGCGCGTGGGCGAATATCCGCGTACCACCTGGAAATACAGCGGCACCAGCACGATCGCGCCGAACATGGCGACACCGACGATGAACCCGCCGAGGATGGCGATGCTGAAGGTGCGATTCGCGAACAGCCGCAGCGGAATCAGCGCGCTGCCCTTCATGCGGAATTCGACGATCAGGAACAGCACCAGACCGGCCGCCGCGATGCCGTAGCAGAGCAGCGCGCGATGGGAGCCCCAGCCACAGTCGCGGCCCTGCTGAGCGACGATGAGCAGTGGAACCGTGCCCGCCGCAAGGGTTATCGCCCCCAGCCAGTCGGTGCGGTGGCGGTGCCGTGCAAAAGGCACGTCCAGCACCTTGCCGACCACGAGCAGCGCCAGCACCCCGATCGGCACGTTCACCAGGAACACCCAGCGCCAGCCCGCGAGCCCGAGAAGGTGGTCGGCATTGGAGAAGAAGCCGCCCAGGACCGGTCCCAGCACCGTGGCGATGCCGAAGACCATCATGAAATAGCCCTGGTACCTGACCCTTTCGCGGGGCGGCACGATATCGCCGATAATGGTGAAGGCCAGCGACATGAGCCCGCCCGCGCCGACGCCCTGCAGCGCACGGAATCCCGCGAGCTGGTACATGGAGGTCGCGAAGGTGCAGCATACCGAGCCGATCACGAAGACGCCGATGGCAATGAGGTAGCAGGGTTTTCGGCCGTAGATGTCGGCGAGCTTGCCGTAGAGCGGCGTCGAGATGGTGGCGGTGATGAGGTAGGCCGTGGTGGCCCAGGCCTGTTTGTCGAAGCCGTGCAGGCTGTTGGCGATGCGGACGATCGCCACGCTCACGATGTTCTGGTCCAGCGCCGCCAGGAAGACGCCCAGCAGCAGGCCGGACAGGATGGTCATGATCTGACGGTGCGACAGCGTTCTCTCGATCGGCGCTGCCCTGTCGCTCGGTGCCGGGGCGACCCGGACCGGCGCCGCCACCTGCGGCGGGGTGGACACCGATGTCTGGGTGGAGATGTTGGTCATGTTTGGGGCCCTTGTCGGATTTCGACTGTCCGTGCGTGCGGTACTACTCGAAAAGACCTCGCCATGAAGCAATTCGAGCAGCCTACTCCCGCCGATCGGGGCCCCTCACACGAGGTGGTGGTTACGCCTCCGTTTGCGCGTAGAGCGGAATACCGGTGTGGAAGAAGCGAATGAGCCGCCCGATGCGCACGCAGTGGTCGGCCCCGCGCTCGTAGTGGTGGGCCAGCAAGGCGATGTCGATGGCCATGGCCGACCCGTGCGGCCAGTCATCATCGGCCGCCAGCTCCACCAGCCGGCCGCGCAGCCGCTCCAGGTTCTCGTCGCGCGGCACCAGGGCGCGATCGCGCGGCGGGTTCTGTGCCGCAATGACTTTGCCCGCCAGATCGGTGAGATCGGTGACTGCGGCGGACATTTCCGCGAGCAGGTCGAGCACGTGCTGCGGGGCCACCGCATTCGGGTAGCGGCGCACCACTACATCGGCCACCCGGCTCAGGGCGCGGCTGACCGCCAGCAGGTCGTCGGCGATCTGCATGGCCGTCACCACCTGGCGCAGGTCGCGGGCCACCGGCGCCTCCAGGGCGAGCAGGATGACCGACCGGTCCTCACATTTCGCGTGCTCGATCTCCACCTGCTCTTCGAGCGCGAACACCTCGTAGGCGGCGGTCAGGTCGCTGCCGAGGAGCGCCGCCGCGGCCCGCTCGGAGGCCTCATGTGTCAGCCGCGCCATATGCGCGAGCTCATCGGTCAGCGCTATCAGCTCGCTGGAGAATTTCGTGCGCACTCGCATATCTTGGCCGCCCACCCGCATGCCTGCACACTATCGCGGCAAAACCTTTATCCCCGAACGGCTCTCGATTCTCCTCCCGAGGCAAAAACCGACCGCCCAGTCGGAAGTGAGCCGGCTCCCGATCGTCACCACCTGCTCGAATACCGTGCTGCGCCAGAGGAACAGCGGACCAGTGGCCACCAGAGTTGCCCCAGCGCGCTCTCATAGCCGTCGGACACCCACGTGTCGGCCATGGCCTACTGCCCGGCTGCGGGGCCGTTGTCGGTGCGGTGCAGTACCCAGGTGCCACGGCCGGCGGCCTTGGCGCGGTACAGGCCGGCATCGGCGTCGTCCAACAGCTTTTCGGCATTCGCGCCGGCAACCGGGGTGACAACGGCGCCGATGCTGGCCGAGATCGACAGCAGATCGCTGGGACCGACCGGAACCGGGTCTCGCAGTGTCGCGAGCATGGTCTCGGCGGCCGCGTGGGCTGTGTCGTCGTCGCAGGGCGGTGCGAGTAGCGCGACGAACTCGTCTCCTCCGATACGGGCCGGCGTGACCGTGGGCGAGGTCAGGGTCGCGTCGAGCCTGCGGCCGACCTCCGCCAGCACGCTGTCTCCCGCGTGGTGGCCGTAGCGGTCGTTGATCAGCTTGAACCCGTCGAGATCGAGGAAGCACAAACCGATGTGATCGTCGGGCCGGGCCGCCGCGACAATGGCCTCCAACTGCTCGAGCAGGTAAAGACGATTCGGCAGACCCGTCAACGGGTCGTGACGGGCCTCCCACCACAGTTTCTGCTGCATAGCCCGCCGTTCGGTGATGTCCTCCCCGACGGCGAGCACGCGCACCTCACGTCCGTCCGCGTCGTGCACCAGCGTCATCGTCCATGCACCCCAGCAGACGCTGCCGTCGGGGCGACAGAAGCGGCCTTCCAAGTACGCGGTGCCGTCTCTGCGCTTGAGCAAACCGACGACCGCGTGACGGAGTTTGTCGCGGTCTTCGGGGTGCATCAAGTCCAGAGCGGACACTCCCGGCAGGTCCTCCTGGTTCATCCCGACCATCCGTGCCGTCGTGGCATTGGCCTCGAGCGTGATGCCGTAGTCGTCGTAGAGCGCGATAGCCACCGCCGCGTTGTCGAACACCACGCGGAAGCGTTGCTCGGCAGCCTCCTGGCTGCGGGCGTGGACGTCCAGCAGCTCGGTGGTGTAGCCGCGGCCCAGCTCTCCCAGGAGTGCGCCGAACCGCTGTGCTCGATCCGGCCGCTGTGACCGCTCCAGCAAACCGGCCAGCACCGCCGCGGTCGGGGTCATCATGGCGGGGACCGTCAGGTTCGACTGGACCATCTCGACCCCGACTCGGCATGCGGGCGACGGGTCGAACGACTCAGCCGACAAGGCAGCTTCCAGCTCGACGATCCATCTTGTCGTCAACTGGCCGATATCGTCCGGCACCGATGCCGGCACGCCATCGCAATCGACCAGGGCCGCCGACCATTCCCGCGCCATGTCTGCAACCTCACGACCGTCCATCCGTGAGGACCTTCCTCCATTGCCGGACCATCGAGATCCAGCACTTCCCCCCACTCGCTAACAATGAGCATACGAAAGAACCGCTGTGCCCGGGTCGGCGCCGGCCGCAACCGGCCGAAGATCGCGGCCGACCGAGCTAGGCCGGCGCGGGCTCGACCGCGGGCCGCACCCGGGCCCGGGCGGTGCCGAGGATCGAGCCCAGGATCACCAGCGGGAAGCCGATCGCCATGCCCGCGGTGAGGGACTCGTCCAGCAGCGAGACGCCGATCAGCAGTGCCACCGCGGGATTGATGTAGGTGATGACGGTGGCGCGCGACGGGCCGACCTCGCCGATCAGGGCGAAGAAGACCACGAAGGCCAGCGCGGTGCAGATCAGGCCCAGGCCCACCACCGACCAGCTCGCCCCGGCCGGGAAGCGAGAAGGCATGCGCCACAGCGCGAACGGCAGATAGATGGCGGCGGCGAAGATCAGCGAACCGGTCACCACGCCGATCGGCGGCAGCTCGGCCAGCTTGCGGTCGATGATGATCGGACCCAGCGCGTAACCGATGACACTCACGCCGATGGCCGCCAGCGCACCCAGATTCGAGACGTCGATATCCAGACCGACCAGGGCGGTCACGCCCGCGAAGCCGATCACCAGGCCGAGAATGCGCCGCGGGTCGAGGCGCTCGTGCCCGAGGCGGGTGGTGAGCACGATGGCGATCAGGGGCACGGCCGCGATCAGCAGGCCCACCGTGGAGCTGGTCAGCCTGGTCTCGGCACGCCCGATGAGCAGCCACGGACCGGTGATCTCGACGATCGTGTACGCCAGCACCCAGCGCCAGTGCCGCAGCGCCGGCCGCAGCACCCGGGTGGACAGCGCGATGGGCAACAGCACCAGCGCACCCAGGAGGGTCCGCCCGAAGGCCACGAACACCGGATCGAAATCCCGCACCGCGACCCGGATCATGGCGTACGGCACACCCCAGATGACACCCATGCCCAGGAACAGCAACCAGCCGCGCTTGCTCACCGCCCCACCCCGCAACCTCGTCGCACGTCACGCTCCTTCCGAATCCCCGGGAGCCTAAGCCACGCCGCCGACACGTGGGCCACGAGTAGCGGCCAAAAATTTCCCAGCGAGCAATATTGCCCATTGGGCATGTTTTGCGCATACTGGAGTCATGCCGGACGAACAGCCCCTCGGTCTCCGCGAACGCAAGAAGCTCGACACCCGCAAAGCCTTGAGCGATGCGGCACTTCAGCTCATGTTCGAGCGCGGCCTGGAGAACGTGGTGCGCGAGGACATCGCCGCCCGCGCGGGAGTGTCCGTGCGCACCTTCAACAACTACTTCTCCGGCAAGTACGACGCGCTCGCCTACCGGCACCTGGCCCGAATCAGCAGCGCCGTCGAGATTCTGCGCTCCCGCCCGGCGAACGAGCCGCTGTGGGAGTCGCTTACGGCGGCACTGCTCGAGCCGCTCGAGGCGGAACTCGCCGAGTCGCCCGGGTATCTGCCCTCCGCCACGGAGCTCGCCGAGGTCCGGAAACTGGTGGCCGCCCCCGAGACTCGGGCCCTGCTGTCCAAGGGTGTCGAGGACAACCTCATCACCGCCATCGCCGAACGCACCGGCACCGACCCAGAACTCGACCTGTACCCCCGGCTGGTGGCCGGGGCGGCGGGCGCCGCACTGCAGGCCGCCTTCGAGGTCTATGTGCGCACGGCCCCGACCGTCCCCGTCACCCATCTGCTCCGGCAGGCCCTGACCGCGCTCGCGGCGGGCCTGCCGCAACCACCGGCATAGCAGCGCCGCTCTCGCCGGTTTCTCCAAATACCCTCAACGACAAGAGGTTTATTTGCCATGCCCGAAAACACCGTCGACATCGTCATTGCCGGAGCCGGACCCAACGGTCTGATGCTCGCCTGCGAACTCGCACTCGCCGGCCTCCGCCCGATCGTGCTGGATCGACTACCCGCACCCAGCCCCGAACCCAAGGCCAACGGCCTGGCCGGGCAGGTGGTCCGGGTCCTGGATATGCGGGGGCTGTACGGCGCGTTCAGCGGCAGTCCGTCCGCACCGGCCCCGACGCCGCGCTACATCTTCGGCGGCCTGCCCCTGGATCTCACTGCCGTACAACCGAATCCAGTGCACGTCGTCTTCAAGCCGCAGCCGGAGATGGTGGAAATCCTCACCAAGCGCGCCATCGACCTCGGCGTGGACCTGCGCTGGGGACACGAGCTGACCGGCATCGAACCCGCCCGCGACCAAGTCACCGTCACGGTGTCCTCGCCCGACGGGCCCTACCCGCTGACCGCCCGCTTCCTGGTCGCGGCGGACGGCGGAAAGAGCCTGGTGCGCAAGCGGATCGGGATCGAATTCCCGGGCATCACCTCCGACGGGCACGTCAGCCGGGTCGGCCATGCCACCCTGCCCGGCGAGTTCCGTTCCGGCGAAGGCGGCATCGAGATTCCCGGGGTGGGCCGGTTCGGACTCGGCCATCATCGGCTCGAACGCGGCATCTTCATCTATGCCGAACTCGATCCGGGCCGGCCGATCATCGGAACCATGGAATTCCAAGGCGGCGAGCAGTTTTCCGACGACGAGCCCCTGACCTTCGAGGAACTGCGCGAGAGCGTCGAACGCGTCCTCGGCGCCCCGTTGCCCATCACGCCGCCGCCCGGCCCGGGTCCGCACACGCTGCGCCGCACGATCGGCCAGAACACCCGGGTAGCGCAGCACTACCGGCAGGGCGCCGTCCTCCTGCTCGGCGATGCCGCACACGTGCATTCGGCGATGGGCGGCCCCGGGCTGAACCTCGGCCTGCAGGACACCGTCAACCTCGGCTGGAAGCTCGCGGCCGAAATCCGGGGCTGGGCCCCCGAGGGCCTGCTCGACACCTACGAGTCCGAACGCCACCCGGTGGCCGAGCGCGTGGTGATGTACTCGCTCTCCCAGGCGGCTCTGGTCTCCCCCGGTCCGGAAATCACCGCTCTCCGAGAGCTTTTCGGCGAGCTGCTGCGGCTCCCGGCAGCGGCCGCCCATATCGCCGGGCTGCTGGCAGGCTCGGACATCCGCTACGACGTCGGCGACGACCATCGGCTGTCCGGCTACTTCTTCCCCGACTGCGCCCTCGAAACAGCCGGCGGCCCAACCCGGATCGCTGAACTCCTGCGCGACGCCCGCCCCCTCCTGGTGACCTTCGACACCGCCCTCGATCCGGTCGCCGCCACTGCGGGCTGGACCGACCGTGTCACACCCATCGCCGCCACCGCCACCGACGCCCCCGTCGCAGCACTGCTGATCCGGCCGGACGGCTACGTGGCCTGGGCGACCGACGACGTCACCCCGGCTGCTCGGGAGAGCCTCCGGAACGCCCTGCATCGATGGTTCGGCGCACCCGCTCTCCACGGCTCGACCGCATAGCGGCGTCGTGCGGGCTCGATCGGGCATCGCCGCCGAAGGCAAGGCAGCCAACCCGGTCGAGCCCGTCGGCACCGTCGCCCGCGGTGTTCTGCGAATCCGCGTGCGGTCGAACTAGAGTCCTCCCATGGCGACATCGGTGGCGGGCGGTAACGGGGCGGCGGAGGCCGGGCGTGCCGCCCGGAAGCAGGTGCCACGACGATCGCTCGGTGAGTGGAAGCTCGCGGCGGATCGGGAGGATCCGGTGGCGGTGCTGGAGCGTCAGGCCGCGACCCGGGTGCCCGAGTTGGTGGAGATCCGGTACGCGCGCATGGTGGCCGGGCAGTTCCCGTTCTATCGGGGTGCGCCGGCGATCATGGCGGCCGATCTGGCGAGCGGGCCGAACACCGGGCTCAACGTGCAGTTGTGCGGGGACGCGCACCTGTCGAACTTCGGGTTGTTCGCCTCGCCGGAGCGGTCACTCGTGTTCGACGTCAACGACTTCGACGAGACCCTGCCCGGGCCGTTCGAATGGGATGTGAAGCGGCTGGTGGCCAGCGTGGCGGTGGCGGCGCGGGCCAATGGGTGCGACGACGCCGAGGCGAGCGGGGCGGCGGTCGCGGCGGCGCAGGCCTATCGCGACTCCATGGTGCGGCTGGCGTGTCTGGGCGAGACCGACGTCTGGTACGAGATGGTGGACGCCGAACAGGTTGCCGAGCTGCTGCACCCGCGCGACCGCAAGCAGACGGAGAAGGTGATCAGCCGTGCGCGGGCCCGCACCAGCCTGCAGGCACTGGACAAGCTCACCGAACCCGGGCCCGATGGCGCGCCGCGCATCAAGGCCGAGCCGCCGCTGCTCAGGCCGGTACCGAAAGAGCTGCACACCGAACTGCTCTCGGTGCTCTCGAACTACCGGGACACGCTGCCGGAGGAGCGCCGGGTGCTGCTGGATCGGTACGAATTGCGGGATATCGCCATGAAAGTCGTGGGCGTGGGCAGCGTGGGCACGCGCTGCTTCATCGCGCTGCTCACCGGGCGCAATACCGGCGATCCGCTCTTCCTCCAGGTGAAGCAGGCCGAGAATTCGGTACTGGCCGCGCACCTGCGGAGCAGCCGGTTCCAGCATCAGGGGCATCGGGTGGTGCACGGGCAGCGGCTCACCCAGTCGGCCGGTGATATCTTCCTGGGCTGGGCGACCGGCTCCGATGGGCTGTCCTACTACTGGCGGCAGCTGCGAGACATGAAGGGCTCCTTGGTCATCGACGAGATGTCGGCGGCGCAGCTGCGGCAGTACGCGAGCCTGTGCGGGCACACGCTGGCGCGTGGCCACGCGCGATCGGGAGATCGGGTGGCCATCGCCGCGTATCTCGGCGGCAACGACGTCTTCGACCAGGCCATGGGGGCCTTCGCGCTGGCCTACGCCGATCAGACGGCGGCCGATCACGAATCCCTGCTCGCCGCCATCGAATCCGGTCGCGTCACCGCTGCGGAAAATCTGGCGCCGGAAAAGAACAGGCAATAGGCGGGCCGGGCGCTACTCCGGATTGACGGCGATCACCAGCTTGCCGGTCGAGGAGCGGCCCGCCATCAACCGGTGTGCGTCCGCGGCCTCGGCGAGCGGGAACTCGGCGGTGATGGGCAGCCGCACCTTGCCCGAGGTGGCCAATTCGAAGGCGTGCGAGGCGATCTCGTGCAGAACGTCCGGGGCCGCGACACTCAGGCCGAGAATGGAGAACCCCGCCACCGAGCGGCCCTGCGGGTAGAGGTCGGGCGCGCCGACCTGCCACGGTTCCGCACCGCCCGCATTGCCGAAGGAGACCAGGCGGCCGAAGCGGGCCAGGGAATCCAGTGTGCGGCGCAGGGTTTCGCCGCCGATGGACTCCAGCGCGAGGTCCACGCCGCGACCGCCGGTGGCGGCGGCGACCTCCGCATCGAAGGATTCGTTCAGAAATGCTGCGTCATAACCGTATTCGCGGGCGTACTCGGCCTTGGCCGGGCTGGACACCACGCCGTACACGGCGCCCGCGCCCGCGAGCTTGGCGATCTGCGCGACCACAGTGCCGACGCCGCCCGCCGCGGCCTGCACCAGCATGGTCTCCCCGGGCTGCAGGCGGCCGACGGTGTGCACCAGGGCGTAGGCGGTCGGCAGCACCGTGGGAAGCGTTGCGGCGGTGCGCAGATCGACGCCCTCCGGTACCGGGAACACCGTCGCGGCCGAGACCACCGCGACATCGGCGTACGCGCCGCCCTCGGTGATGGCGGCCACCGGCTGGCCGACCCGCAAGCCCTCGACGCCCTCGCCCACGGCCCGGACCCGCCCGGACAATTCCAGGCCCGGCACGAACGGCAGTCCCGGCACCCGATAGCCCACGGCCCGCGCCTGCAGATCGGCGAAATTCACTCCGACATAGGCCACGTCGATGGATACCTGCCCGGCCCCCGGTTCCGGCACCGCGAGCTCCACCGGCCGCAGGACCTCCGGTCCGCCGAATTCGTCGAATCGAATCGCACGCATGCCGCCACACTCCCTCTCCGCCCGCTCTCCGAGCGGGTCGAACCACATCATCCGAACGCCGGACGCACCGCCTTGCAGCATCGGGGCGTCACCGGCTATTCCGCATGCTGCCCTTCAAGTCTCACTCCCTCCACCCGGTCCAGTGCAACACCGGTACCCGGTGCGAGCGCTCTTCGCCGGCCAGAGCGGTGAGCCCTCCTCGGTCCTAGCAATTGGTCCTCGCCCCCTGGTCCGGTGAGACACGTCAATTCGAGCGATAGGCCCTGTCAGCCAGAGCGATTGGCGTTGCGGGCGGTGCCGCGGTGGGCGGTGACCGTGGTGGGGTCCTCGGGCCAGGAGTGCTTCGGGTAGCGTCCGCGCAGGTCGGCGCGGACCTGGGGCCAGCCGGTGCGCCAGAAGGACGGCAGGTCGGCGGTGACGGCCACCGGGCGCTGGGCCGGGGACAGCAGGTGCAGCAGGATCGAGGCACGGCCGCCGGCCAGGCGAGGCGGCTCGGTCCAGCCGAAGATCTCCTGCACCATGACCGCGAGCACCGGCGGGTCGGCGGAGTAGTCGAGGCGGACGCGGCTGCCGGAGGGGACCTCCAGGCGTTCGGGGGCGAGCTCGTCCAGGCGTGCGGCCTCTGGCCACGGGAGCAGGCGGCGCAACGCCTGACCGGCGTCGGCGCGCTCCAGGTCGGCGCGGCGGCGGGCGGTGGAAAGTTCGGGGGCGAGCCAGGTTCCGGCGGCGGCCAGCAGGGTCGCGTCGTCGACGGCGGGCCAGGGCGCGCCGAGGGTGCGGTGCAGGAAGTCCAGGCGCTGCCGCAAGCTGCGGGCATCCTCGTCCCAGCGCAGCAGGTCCAGACCGGTGGCACGCAGTCCGCGCAGCAGGGCCGCCGACACCAGGCTCGGATCCGGATCTCTGAGCGGCTGCTCCGAGAGCACGATCGCGCCGAGGCGCCGCATCCGGCGGGCCACCAGATCGCCGTCGGCCCAATCGACCTCGTCGACGGTCTCCAGGAGGTTCGCGGCGGCCCGGCGGGCGAGCTGCTCATCGGCCTTGGCGGCCAGCCGGATTCGCCCCTCGGCCTGACCGGGGTCGCGCCCGGCCACCGCGATGGCGAGCCATTCGGCATCGCCCAGCCCGCTGCCCGGCGGCAGCGTCACCGCGGTGCCGCCCGCCATCAGGTAACTGGCCGAACCAGGGGCGCGGCGGCGGGCCAGCCGCTCCGGATAGGCCAGTGCCGCAACGAGAGCCGGGTCGTCCACGCCGTCGCCCTCGACGAGTTTCGCCAGCCGCTGCGCCTCCCGCTGCCAGCGGGCGGGCCGGTCGCCGCGCAGGCTCCGCAGCGCCGCGACCAGATCGATACCGGGAGCGAGGGAATCATCATCGAGCAGCGCGACCACCTCGGCGGCCGCCCGCGCCCCCACCTCGCGCGCCCCGTCGAGCAGTGCGCGCGCCAGGCGCGGATGCAATCCGACGGCCGCCATGCGCCGTCCCCGATCCGTCACCGCCCCATGGTCATCCACCGCGTCGAGTGCCCGCAGCACCGCGCGCCCCGCCGCCAGGCCACCCACCGGCGGGGCGTCCCACCAGGCCAGCGTCTGCCCGTCGACGGTGCCCCAGCACGCCAATTCCAAGGCCAGCCGGGTCAGATCGGCGGTGCGGATCTCCGGTTCCGGATACGCGGGCAGTGTCGCGTGCTCGTATTCCGGCCAGCACCGCCACGCCCACCCCGGGCCTTCGCGGCCCGCGCGCCCGGCCCGCTGCTCGGCCACCGCGGCCGAAACCCGAACGGTCGCAAGCCCGGACAGCCCGCGCCGATGATCGATGCGCGGCACCCGAGCCAGCCCCGAGTCCACCACCGCCCGCACCCCCGGGACGGTCAGACTGGATTCGGCCACCGCCGTGGACAGCACTACCCGCCGCCGCGCGCCCGGCCGCAGCGCCGCATCCTGGGCCGCGGCGGACAGCCTGCCGTGCAAGGGCATCACGTCCACGTCGGGCAGTCCCGACAACAGGTCGGCGGTCCGGCGGATCTCCCCGGCTCCGGGCAGGAAGACCAGCACATCGCCCACGCTGCCCGCCAATGCCTGGCGGGTCACCCGCGCCACCTGCTGCTCGATCCGCTCCCGGGCCGCCGGCGGCACGTACTCCAGCTCGACCGGATAGGCCCGGCCCCGCACCTCCAGCACCGGCGCGGCGGGCTCCCCCTCGCCGCCCAGCAGCGCCGAAAGCCGGTCCGCCGCAACGGTCGCCGAGGTCGCCAGCACCCGCAGGTCCGGCCGCAGTCCGGCCCGGGCATCCAGCAGCAGGGCCAGCAGCAGATCCGCGTCCAGGTGGCGTTCGTGGCACTCGTCCATGACCACCACGTCGACCCCGGCCAGCTCCGGATCGTTCTGCAGCCGCCGCACCAGCAGCCCGGAGGTCACCACCTCGATCCGAGTCCCGGCCCCCATCTTCCGGTCCCCGCGCACCGCATACCCGACGGTCTCCCCGACCCGCTCGCCCAGCAGCGCCGCCATTCGCGCGGCCGCCGCCCGCGCCGCCAGCCTGCGTGGCTCCGCCACCACCACCCGTCCGCCGGTGGTCGCGGCCAGGGCCAGCGGAACCAGCGTCGTCTTGCCGGTTCCGGGCGGCGCGACCAGCACGGCGGTCCCGCACTCGCCCAGGGTGGCCGCGATGCGGTCCAGCGCCGGGCGTACGGGGAGGTCGGGAAGAACAGGCAGCTTCATTACCGCTCAGTCTGCCGCCCTGGCGACGCGCCGCCGCCACCGGCGTGGGCGGCGACGGCCCGGAACGACCGATACTGTGACCGGTTCGTACCGCTACGTGTAGCGGGCGGAACCGGACTAGGGTGAGTCAGTCGATCGTGGATGAGGAGCCGCACACGACATGGGAATTCGATCCCGCCGCTGGTCGAGTCATTCCGGATTCCCTGCGACGCCGGCCCTCTCGGGCGTCGTCGCACTGGGTGCGATGCTGCTGCCCGCGCCGCCCGCCGGGGCCGCGCCGCATCCGTGGGCGCCCGCGCCGGTGAACAGCTGCGGCGAGACCGGATTCGACCCGCTGGATCGCCGAGCCGACCCGAATAGCTCCCAGCCACAGGGCAATCAGACCATCAGGGTCCCGATCCCGGTGCCCCAGATCGTCACCGTCCAGGTGCCGGGTCCGAAGCCCGACAACACCCGCGTCGATCCGGTCGCACTGCCGTCCGATCCCTGCGCCAACCCGTGCCCGGACGTCCGCGACACCGTCCCGGCCCCGGCGAATCAGCCCGGCGGCGGCAGCGCGTCGCTGCCGCAGGTCGAGATCACCACCGAGCCCGAACCCATCCCGATCGTGGTGCCGGGCGGCGAACCACCCGAACCCCAGGCCGCGCCCACCGCGGCCGTCCAGGCCGCCGCGCCCGCGCCCGTGGCCGCGGCGGTGGACGCGCCGCAGGTGGATTCGGTCCAGCTGGTCAATCAGGTCACCGGGCAGGGATCGGTCAATCGCACCGATATGCGCTGGTCGGTCGACGGCACCGACCTCGGGCTCATGTGGGAGACCAAGCCCGGCCAGGTCGCCGTCATGTTCGGCGACACCTTCGGCAAGGGCTGGAAACCCACCGGCGCCGGCACCGACCAGCAGGACTGGCGCAGCAATGTGCTGGCCTACAGCAGCACTCGCGATCTGTCGCAGGGTCTGATCCTCGACGACTTCGTGCAGAACAGCCGCTGCCACGCCGCCGAACTGCTCGACAGCCGCAAGATCAAGAACTTCGAGACCACCACCATCCCGACCTCGGGATTCGCCATCGGCGACCGCCAGTACCTGACCTACATGTCGGTCAACCACTGGTCCAAGATCCCCGGCATGTGGTGGACCAACCACGGCGGCATCGCCTGGTCCGATGACAATGCCCGCACCTGGACCAAATCGCAGTGGGCCCGCTGGGACAACATGTTCGGACTCGGCCGATTCCAGGTCGCCACCATGGTTCCGCACGGCGACTACGTCTACATGTTCGGGACATCCAACGGCCGGCTCGGCGTCATCGGCCTCGCCCGCGTCCCCGCCGACCAGGTTCTCAACAAGTCCGCGTACCAGTACTGGATCGACGGCACCTGGACCCCGGCCGACGGCCGCAACGAATTGCTCGCCACCCCACTGGTTTCCGGCACCGCCAGCGAACTGTCCATCCACTACGACCCCGAGTCCAACCTGTGGCGGATGGTCTACCTCGACGTCACCCGCAACCAGATCGTCCTCCGCACCGCCGCCGAACCCCAGGGCGCCTGGTCGGATCCGACCCCGCTGCTCGGCACCGACGACTACCCCACGGCCTATGGCGGCTTCATCCACCCCTGGTCCACCGCCAAGGACCTCTACTTCACCATCTCCACCTGGAACAGCTACAACGTCTACCTCATGCACGCGACGCTGAAGTGATACCGACCCGCTGAGCACTCCCGTTCGATTGCCGCTAGGTGTCGGTTGCGCGACAGAACGGTGGAGATCCCGTCCGGCGTCGTGATCTTGATAGCCGACGGCGTGATGCTGACACGTCCGAGCCGGTTCGGGCTCAGGTCGAAGGGAGCGGGCGATGGGGTTGCGGCGTCGTCAGATATTGACCGGGATCATGGGGCTGGGCGGCCTGTTCGTCGCGAGCAGCGTGCCGTACCGCGGCAACGGGCTGCTCCCGCGCGCCTCGCGGCCCGCGGCCATCGTGTTTCCGCCCGTGGCCGCCGGGCGCGAGTTGAGTCCGCGCCAACTCGGCCGGGTCGGTGTTCTCAACGGCACCTTGACCTCGGTCTCCTGGATCGACGAAACCGGTCGAGCGCTACCGGGCGCGCTCTCCGCGGATCGCCGGGCCTGGATCAGTTCCGAACCGCTCGGCTACGGTCACACCTATACGGCGTCGGTGGTGGCGAACGGCGAGACCGGACACGTCGACGCCACCGCCGTCTTCACCACTGTCCGGCCCGACAGGCTGACCAGCGTCTCCTTCCGCTCGAACAATCTCCTCGACATCCAGGACGGCGAAACCTACGGCATCGGCCTGGTGCTGGTCGCGCACTTCGACGAGGCCATCGACCGCGCCGCCGCGGAACGCACCCTCCGGGTCACCACCGAGCCCCCCGTGCCGGGCGCGTGGTACTGGCTCGACGACCACAACGCGCACTGGCGTCCGGAGAACTATCACACGCCCGGCACCCGAATCACGGTGGCGGCGAACCTGTTCGGCACCCGCCTCGGCGACGGCCTGTATGGCCAGGACGACCAGCGGGTCTCCGTCGTGATCGGCCCCTCCCACATCGCCATCGCCGACGACAACACCAAACACATCGAGGTCTTCGAGAACGGCAACCTGATCCGCACCATGCCCACGTCCATGGGCCGGGGCGGCACCGCCGTGGTGGGCGGGCGGGTGCTGTCGTTCTGGACCCATCCCGGGGTCTACACCGTGCTCGACAAGAACAGCGTCGTCAGCATGGACTCCTCCAGCTACGGCCTGCCCGTCAACTCCGGCCTCGGCTACCGCGAACTTATCAAGAATGCCGTCCGCATCAGCCATGACGGCATCTACCTGCACGAACTCGCCGCGACGGTCTGGGCGCAGGGCTATACCAACGTCTCACACGGCTGCCTCAACCTCAGTCCCGCGGACGCCGCCTGGTTCTTCGACTTCGCCAATCCCGGCGATGTGGTCGAGGTCCGCAATACCGGTGGCGATCCCCTCGACATCGGGCAGGGCGGAGACTGGACCATCCTCTGGCCGGACTGGCAGCGCGGCAGCGCCCTGGCCTGAGGGCTGTCAACGGTCGGCGGGCAGGAAATCGTCGAGCGCCGACGCGACCAGCGCGGGCTGCTCCAGGGTCTGCATGTGCGGGGTCGCCGGGCGCCGGGCCGTGAGTCCCGCGATCCTCTCCCGCACCGCCCTGCTGGGCATCGAGCCTCCATTCCGCATCCGCTTCAAGGTATGTGCGGACCCACCCCTCGTTGGGCCCGGACCGGGCAAATCTACCGGTGTTCCCATGGCCGGACAGGGATGGAACGCGCCTGCTAGGGGACATTTTGCGCCAAAGTGCATGATTCGATCCGCATGACTCGACGACCAATGGAGCCCAGATCACATTCACGGTAGTCGCCGGCATGGACGCTGCCGAAACACGTTGAATCGGAGCATGAGTGAGATCACCACTCCGGCCCGGCTCCGTGAACTACTGGGTGCGCCGAGCGAGCGGGCGGTCGAGAAGGAACGGGTCGTGCTGCATCCGCGCGACCGCGAGTGGATCTCGTTGTCCCCATTCATCGTCGTGTCCACCAGCGACGCCGACGGGAGCTGTAGTTGGTGAGGGTCTGCCGCGCGACCAACGCCGGGGTCAGCGGACTTCCGGCGTCGCGGTCCGGGCTGCGACACCTCGCAGGATGACGTCGAGCACGTCGCGCAGTTCGCCGGCGATCCGCCCCGGGTCGGTCGTGCGGCGGGCCCAGCGGTACACGACCCCGAGGTAGGCGTCGCGCAGAAGGTTCCCCAGCAGGACCGGATCCACCCGTGAGTCGATGTCACCGCGCCGGACGCCGATCTCGATGATCCGCGCGAAAACCTCGGCGGTGCAGGGCTCTTCGGTCAGCGGCCCGCCTGTCTTCACCCACGCCGTCAGCATGATCTCGGTGACCCGGCGCTGCGCCTCGCTGAGCTGGGTGAGACCGGACATGCACAGGTGCAGCAGCGCGCCGGTGTCGTCCGCATCGGTCCCGGGTGGCTGCTCGATCCGGTCCATCAGTGTGCGGCGACGGTCCCGCGCCCACTCGGTGATGAGGTCTTCCTTGCGCGGGAAGTGATTGAAGAAGGTGCCGCGCGACATGTCCGCGCGTTCGGCGATCTCGTCGATGGTCGTTGCGTCATAGCCCTTTTCGGCGAACAACTCGAGCGCGGACGTGTAGATACGGGCACGGACCCGCTGCCTGTTGCGCTCCCTGCGGCCGATCACGGGTATCTCGGTCGTGGTCCCCATGTTTCGCTCCCCCTCAGGTCCGGCTCCCCACCGGTCCATGAAACACAGATCCTAGCCCGCCCCACCACGAGCAGCCCCGGAACCATTGGTTCCGGGACCGGGAGCGAGCGTCCTACGAAGTGGCCAGGGAGCCCAGGAAACTCAGCAGTATCTGCGCGTCGTCGCCGTAGTCGACGTGGGCCTTCGAGGCGTAGAAGGTGGCCATGTCGACGCCTTGGCGGCTCAGTTCCAGCAGATCGTTGATGCTGTCGACGCCGCCGATGCTGAGCAGGGTTTGCGCGGCGACGCGGAGATCACCCCGTACGGCGTTGGAGAGGGGGCCGAGCACGGAGCCGGCCAGATCGAGTCCGGCCGGGGCGAGGGTCGCCACTTCGGCAGCGGCGCCGCGCGCGTCGTTGCGGGTGAGGGATTCGACTGCATGCCAGAGGGTTTCCTGCATTCGGCCGACATTCCCCGCGATGCGCAGGATGTCGATCTGGGTCAGGGCGTCGGCGATCACGCTGGCAGCGGCGGTCCAGCCCGAAGGGTCGATGGCGGCGGCCGCACGAATGACCGAGCCGATGAGAGGCAGGTCCACGCCCGCGGCCGCCTGGACCATCGGAGCCAGGGCCATATTGAGGTTGCTCGCGATCTCGTGCGCACCGGTGATGTCGCCCGCCTGGATCAGATCGGGGAGGTTGGTGAGGCTTTGGAGAATGGCGGGCAGGTTCGCGGCGGTCGCCGTCCAGCCGGCACCGACCTTCACGGCCTGCGCGAGGAGTGTGCTGGGATCCGTGCCCGCCGGAATCAGGGATGCGATCATCGCGGAGTCGCCGCTGAGCACCCGGCCGAGCGCCGAGAGGAACGGGGACGTGGCGGCATTGAGCGAGCAGTACAGATCGCCTTCGACGCACAGGGTGCGCACCCGATCGGTCAGCGCACCGAAATCCTGACTCCGCGTCCCCGCGATGCCGTGACCGGGTTGCGGGTCGCCCAGCGAGAGTGCGGTTCTCGGATCGCGATGCGGATCGGCGAGCAGCCCCACGCCGACCACCCGATCGGCGCTGATCGGCCCCTCGCCATTGCCGATCTCGGTCGCTAAATCGCCGATACCGTCCGCACCCTGGCTGTACCCGGCAAGGAAGACTCGCGTCGAACTACACAGGCTGCTCGCCATCTGGTGCAGCCGGGATTCGAGCGTATTCAGGGATTGCGCATAGCTCAGCCCCTGATCGAAAGCGCTCGCGGCATACGGGGCATAGAGGACGGTGATGTCACTGCCGTACTGCCGTTGCAGCCCATCGCCGATCGGCCTGAGCATGCCGACCGGCACCGTCGGATCCGCATCGGAACGCGTCTCCCAGGTCCCCGGCGCGAGAATCGCCGTATACGGGGTGCAGGGCAGCGCGCCGTGCGTCTCCGCCCGCGCATCGCCGACCACCGTGGTTCCGACCGTGACGCCCGCGGCAACCAAGATCGCCGCGCACGCTGTCGCCAGCCTGCTCATTGTCCAATTCCTCTGGTGCCGAAGGGGTTTCGGGCCGGTGCGGCGGCAGGTCCTCGTTCCGCTGCGCAGTCATAGACAATTCTCGCCACTCGCGGTCGGTTTCGCAGGCTTTTCAGACACATAATCGTTTCAGACCACGTCGGGGGCCGCGGACGACCACGCCGAGCAGGCGGACAGCGAAAGGGCCCCGGAGAGATTCTCTCCGGGGCCCTTCATTTGTAGCGGGGACAGGATTTGAACCTGCGACCTCTGGGTTATGAGCCCAGCGAGCTACCGAGCTGCTCCACCCCGCGTCGGTGAACACAACATTACACACGAGTGGGGAAGAGAACCTAATCGACTGGTCAGAGCCGGTTTTCAGGGTCGGGAGGGAATCGGGTGCAGTGGTTCGGGGGTGCGATCGGCGCGGGCCGGATCGGGTACGGGAGTGGCGAGATAGCGGGCGGCGATCATGATCGCCAGGGAGGCGGTGAGGATGAGGAGCAGGGCCGCGATGGAGATCCAGAACATGCGGTCGTAGAGGGCGATGTCAGCGCGGATGATGGCTCGGCGGGCGAAGGTCATGGGGGCGATGTCTTTGAAGGGTCGGAACAGGAGTGGGGTGGTGCCGGCGGGGAACACGCCGCCGAAGGCGAAGATCTGGAACATATAGAACGAGAAGGCCGCGATGGAACCGGCGACGCGGCCGAAGAGCACGACGAACAGTTGAGCGGTCACCGCTGCCACCAGCCCGACGAGGGCGATGACGGCAATCATGGCGGGCCACTGTTGCGGGGACCAGCCGAGCCAGCTGCCGTAACCGGCAGCGAGGGCGGACAGGACGATGACGCACACCGCGCCGACCGCGGTGCCGCGCAGGACGGGCCCTGCGGCGCGCCTCCAGGGTGAACGGCCGCGGGCGGCTCCGCGCAAGGGGCGCACCAGCATCCACAGGACGATGGCCGCGAGGAAGGAGCCCATCACTACCAGCACAGGGCCTGCGCCGCGGGCGATCTCCTTGTGGCTGCGGTCGCCATCACGGACCAGCTGGCTGGGTTCCTGGTTGCGGATGTCCATGGTGACGGGCTGGGCCATGATGTCGGCCGAGGCGTTGGGGTCGGCGATGTGGGGTGCGGCAGCCGCACCGTCGCGCAGTCCGGTGTCGAGCTGGGTTGCGCCGTCGCCCAATTGGGCGACACCCGCCCGGAGGTCGCGGCCACCGGCGACCAGCTGGTCGAGGCCCGTGGACAGGTCGTTCGCGCCGCTGCCGAGTTGTGCTGTACCGTCACGCAATTGGGCGCTGCCGTCGGCGAGGGCCAGCACACCGGAGCGATAGTCGGCCTTGGGGTCGGTGAGCTGCCTGGCCAATTCCTTTGTGCCGTCACGCAACTGGGTCAGCTGGCCGACGAGGGAATCGGGGTCGCCGGGCCGCACCTGGCCGATGAGGCTCTTCAACTGAGTGACCGCGTCGGCCACCGCGGGGTCCGGATTCCTGCTCAACTGGTCGAGCAGCGGATCGAGCTGGGTTGCGAGCCGTCCGGCGGGTTGGAGGGCGTCCAGCAGCGGCGTGACGACCTGGTCGACACCGTCGCGGATCTGCCGCGCGCCGGAGCCGAGTTGATCGGTGCCGGTGACCAATTGGTTGGCACCGTCGGCGAGCTGGACCGCGCCGGTATGAAGCTGGCCTGCACCGGTCACGAGTTGCGCCGCACCGGTGGCGGCCTGGTCGAGTCCGGCGGTCAGCTGGCCGGAGCCGTCGGCGAGCTGCGCGGTGCCCTGGGCCAGTTGGGTCGCCCCCTTGGCGGCGTCACCGAGGCCGGAGCCGAGACTGTTGACTCCGACCAGGACCTGACCGGCGTAACCGCGCCCGATGGTGGCCGCGATCTGGCTCTGCGCTTCGGTGACAACGCTATTGGCCACCGCGGGTCCCAGCGTGCCGTTGAAGTCGTTGTACCAGACCATGATCCGAGCATGCTGCGGCGCGGGATCGGTCACGCTCAGCACGTTCCGGGTGAAGTCGGAGGGAATGACGACCGAGAAGGCGTACCGGCTCTCCCGCAGCCCCCGCACCGCTTCCGCGCTGCTGACCCGGTGGAACTGGAGTTCACCGCTGGACACCAGATTGTCGAGAATCTCGGTGCCCATGTTCTGGGCCTTGCCGTCGGAGATGCCGCCGGCATCGTCGCTGGCGACGGCGACCGGTATCTGCTTCAGGTACAGCTCCGGATCCCACATGATCCACATGTAGACCGCGGAGACCAGCGTCGGCACCACCAGGAGCAGCACGATCGAGGCTCGCGCGAACGCGGATCCCGACGGCTTGCGCCCGAGCAGACCGCCGAGGTGACTACGGATGGATGTCGATCTGTCTGCCACGGCGAACCCCGATACTGCGCACTGCCAAGTTCGGGCCCAAGCTACCTGGTCACACGTCCAGAATGTGCGAATTCGGGGAAATACCCGCCCGGCTCAGCGGCTCGCGTCCACCACCAGTGCGGTCGTGTTGTCGGTGCCGCCGCGACCGAGGGCCGTCCCCACCAGCGCCTCCGCCGTGTGACCCGCCGAAGTCCCCGCGGACAGCATCGACTTGATGATCGGCATGCCGAGCTTCTTACCCACCCCATCGGTGCACAGCAGCAGCCGGCCCGCGCTCGACCCGGTGGCCGCACGCCCGATATCACCCGGCTGCACGGTCCGCACCGAGGTCGTGACGAGATGCCGCATGCCCGGTAGCGGGTCGTGCCCGCGCGCCCGGAAGTACTCGGCGACAGTGTGATCGGTGGTCATGCGGTGCAGCACGCGGCCGTTCCACCGGTAGGCCCGGCAGTCACCCACCCAGGCGATATCGCAGGGACCATCCAGCTGACCACTACTCGGCAGCACCGCGACCACCAGCACGCTGTCCGCGCTCGACTCGGGTAGCTCCCGCAGCAATTCCCGCTGCGCCGCCAGGATTCCGGCCTGCGCACCGTCCCCTACCGCCGCGCGCGCCGCGGTCTGCGCCACCAGCCGCGCCGCCCGGGCCGCCGCCAGATGATCCCCCACCCCGTCCGCCGCCACGAAAGCGCTCCGCCCCAGCCGCGCATCGGTGAACGTGGCGAACGCGTCCGCATTGATCGTGCGCCGCCCCAGCCGGCTCACCCCCGCCCCGGCCACCAGGCCGAGCCGCGCCTGCGCATCGGCGTCGACAGCGGCGACATCCCTCACCTCGATGGCTTCGGTGTGCACGACCGGACCTCCTGGGACTCCGTCTCACGGGGTGCTGTCCTGCAGCACTACCCCATTCAACGACCGAAACCCAAGCTCCGCTCCCGAATTGTCTGTGTGCTTGCTGAGTAATTCGGGAGGTTCACGAAGGACGTGCTACGCCGCGGCGCGTGCCGGGCGATGCTGGTGTGGTCGCTGCTGGCCGGACTGGCCTGGCCGCCACCGGATACATCCGGGTCATCGGCTGGCTCTCGCAATCGCCCGGTTCCGCCGTCGGTGCCTTCGGCATGGTCGCCGGCTGCCACGACCACCGGCGGTCACATCGACGGCGGGACCGAGCCACGCTGGCCGGACCCGGCGCACGGAGCCGTCGTCCCCTTCGCCGGGTTGCCGATCGGACGATCGAGACTCCTTCGAAGGTTGGTCCGGCGTGGACCGATCGAATCTACCGTCGGCCGGTCCGAGCTCGCAGAATCGCAACAATGCAGATCGATCCAAGTACAGCGGCCGACTCGGTGCCGCGGGCCGACCGAAGCGCGTGGATCGGGCTCGGTGTCCTCGCCGCAGGGCTCTCGTTGATCGTCGTGGACGGCACCATCGTCGGCGTCGCCCTACCGGTGATCGTCACCGATCTCGGACTCAATCTGACCGATGCCCAGTGGGTCAACAGCGCCTATTCGGTCGTCTTCGCCGCCCTATTGTTGACTGCGGGCCGCCTCGGCGACCGGCTCGGCCGACGACGGATGTTCGTGCTCGGCGTACTCGTGTTCCTGGCGGGCAGCCTGATGGCCGCCGTCGCGTCGAGCGTCGCGACGTTGATCCTTTCGCGTGTGGTGCAGGGTGTCGGCGGAGCGTTCGTGTTGCCCGCCACCCTGTCGAGCGTGAACGCCACTTTCCGCGGCAAGGACCGCGTCATCGCGTTCGCGGTGTGGGGCGCGGTCATCTCCGGCATGGCGGCCGTGGGCCCGCTCCTGGGCGGCAGCCTGACCACCTACTTCAGCTGGCGATGGATTTTCATCGTCAATATCCCGATCGGGGCGGCGGTACTGATCGGCACCTTGCTCGCGGTGCGCGAAACCAAGGCCGCGGTCAGCGAACCCGGGCTCGACGTCGACGGACTGCTGCTCAGCGCGATCGGGTTCGGCGGGGTCGTCTTCGCACTCATCGAAGGTCAGAGCCTGGGCTGGTGGCGGCCGAACTCCGCGTTCAGTGTCCTCGGAATCGATTGGCCGCGAAGCGCACCGATCTCGGTGGTTCCGGTCATCGGGCTGATCGGCGTGGTCGCGTTGGTGCTGTTCGTAATCTGGGAACGCCACCGGGCGCGGGTGGGCCGGTCCGCGATCCTGGACGTGAGCCTGTTCTCCGTCTCGACCTTCAGCTGGGGCAATCTGACCGCGATGACCGTGGCGATCGGTGAATTCGGCCTGCTGCTCGTGCTGCCGCTGTTCCTGGTGAACGCGCTCGGCCTGTCGACGCTGGGCGCCGGTCTGGTACTGGCCGCAATGGCCTTGGGCGCCTTCGGATCCGGTGCCGCCGCCCGGCACATCGCCGCCGTGCTCGGTGCCTCGAGAACGGTGATCGTGGGCCTGGCCCTGGAGGCGGTGGGCGTCGCTGTGGTCGCGCTGTTCCTCTCCTCGACGGTCTCGCCCTGGCTGCTGGCCGTGCTGCTGGCCGGGTATGGCGCCGGACTCGGTCTCGCCTCGGCGCAGCTGACCGGCACCGTACTGGCCGACATCCCGCCGGAACGGTCGGGCCAGGGTTCGGCGACGCAGAGTACCGTCCGGCAGCTCGGTGCGGCACTCGGCTCCGCCATTCTCGGCGCCGTGCTGTCGGTCGGGTTGGCGCACAACCTGACCGACCGATTGGAATCGGTCACCCAGCTGCCGCCGCCAACGGCACAGCACCTGGTCACCGCAACCAGAGATTCGGCCGGAGGAATGATCTCCGCACTGCGCGCACAAGGCGACGCCGGACGACTCGGACCCGCAGGACCACAGGTCACCACTGCACTGTCCGAAGGATTCGGCGACGCCACCAGGACCGCATTGGGCGTGGCCGCCGCCTTTCTCGCGCTCGGCCTGGTGAGCGCGACCATCCTGAGTTCCCGCACCCGCCGAACATCCACCATGGAGAGCCGATGAGAAAGTCGTACTACGCCGCCGCCTGCTACACCGTCCTGGGGCTCGTCCTGGGGTTCTTCTACCGCGAATTCACCAAGGCCCACGACTTCTCCGGAAGCTCACAACTCACCGCCACCCACACCCACGTCCTCGCGCTCGGAACGCTGTTCTTCCTCATCGTCATCGTGTTGGACAAGCAATTCGCGCTGACCCCCGGCCGATGGTTCAACGCCTTCTTCTGGACCTACAACGCCGGGCTGGTCGTGACCGTGGCCATGATGGTCGCGCACGGCATCCTGACGGTTCTGAATCACGATGTCAGTGCCGCCATCTCGGGTATCGCCGGACTCGGCCACATCCTGTTGTCCGTTGGTTTCGCCATGTTCTTCCTGTGCCTGCGCGGCCCGATAACGGCCGCGGCCCGTGAGGCCGGCGATGCGCAGCAGAAGGCGGAGCACACGGTCGAGCGCTGAGGAGTTGTCGAGCCGCGATCCCTCGCCTTCGCGAGGGATCGCGATACTCGCGTTCGCGGCACGGATGCGGCTATTCGCGGCGTGCCCTGAAGACGACGTACAGCACGCGCAGCACCAGGACCGCGCTAACCAGAATCGGGTTGTACCCGAACATTTCGTGCAATGTGAGGATGTCGGTGACCCGAGCGCCGCCCGGGTTGGCCAGCAGCACCACATGATTCCGACGCTGCCGCCAAGGAACGCCGGCAGCACCTGATTGACCAGACGCAGCGGCGGCAACACGGTGAACGACTCCGTCGGTGACCGCGGCGGCGAGTAGGCGGTGCCGAGACCGGGTGTGCTGGTAGCGATGACACCGCTTTACGGGCGCGCGGATCACCTGTTGATTCCAAAGGTTTCGGGCCGATGCGAGCGCCGCTGCGAAGAACCTCGACAAAGATTGAGGGCGGTCCTGGACCTTCTGGCCAGAACCGCCCTCATTTGTAGCGGGGACAGGATTTGAACCTGCGACCTCTGGGTTATGAGCCCAGCGAGCTACCGAGCTGCTCCACCCCGCGTCGGTGAACACAACATTACACACGGGCTGGGAGATGCACCAAATCAGCTGGTCAAGCCAGGTTCTGGGGCCCAAGACAGCAGGGTGAGCGAGGACGGCGGAGCGAATCAGGCCGGACGATTGCCCTTAAAGCGGAGTAATCAGGGTGAAAATCTTCCATTTGAGAGTCTCGAGCGCACGTTCGGTTGTTCATTCAGACATGAAACGTGACCAGGGTCACAAATTCTTGGTGAGTTGAATCACATCACGACCAGATAACAGACCGCTCGGGATTGGCATTTGTAGCATAGCCAACCAGCATCAACGCCGTTTTTCGGGTCATTCGCTTCATGCAATTCTGGAGTTATCAAGACGTGATCTGTCGAGATTTACTCGTTATCGTCAGTTCCGGCCCGGATCAAACCTGAGATGGGCTCCGACCCGAACCGCTGCACTCCGGAAACCCTGTCCCGCGGTCGGGCACCCCGACTCCTGGGGACAGGGACACGGCGGAGCATTTGCGCCGGGCCGGTCGGCACAGGGAGGGAAAAGACCATGAAACAGAACCGGAAGATCAACACTCGCGTCCTCGGCTTCGCCGCCGTCACCGGCGCACTTGTTGCCGTCCCGTTCGGCTTCACTGCAACCGCCTCCGCCGCCCCGACTCACGACTGGGACGGCGTCGCCCAGTGCGAGAGTGGCGGCAACTGGGGTATCAACACCGGCAACGGCTACTACGGCGGTCTGCAGTTCTCGCAGCGCACCTGGGCCGCCAACGGCGGCGCCGGCCTCGCCTCCAACGCCAGCAAGGCCGAGCAGATCCGCGTGGCCGAGAACGTGCTGTCCACCCAGGGCGCCGGTGCCTGGCCGGTGTGCGGCCAGTACCTGCGCGCGGGCGTCACCGAGCCCGAGCCCCAGGCCGCCCCGGAGCCCGAAGCCCCGGCTCCCGTCCCCGCCCTCCCGACCGATCGCCAGGCCATCATCGATCAGGCCAAGAGCGTTGCCGGCGGCCTCGCCGAGCAGTTCGGCGTGCAGGACCAGTACAACCAGGTCCTCCAGTCCAACGCCGCCCTCATCGAATCCTGGGGCAAATAGCCCGAATCTCCTTCCCGTACCGGAAGAAATGGAAAGGTGCTGCGTCAACGGCGACGCAGCACCTTTCGCTATTCGGAGGCAACAATTCTTATTGTGCGGCAGCAAATTCCGCCCGATTATCGAAGGCCCATTCTCGAAAGGTTCGCGGTGACCGACCCGTGACCTCCGCGACCGTCGGGTGCACCACCGAGGTGAAGGACTCCAGCGCCGTAGCGCGCAGGGCCATGACGGCCGCGGCCATCTCCGGCTCCACCCCGAAGCGCAGCAGATCCGCCCGTGCCCGGTCGGCCGAGATCTCCTCGAATCGCAGTGGGCGGCCGAGGATTTCGGCGAGGGTCTCGGTCTGCTCGCCCGGAGAGAGCGCCTGCGGACCGGTGACCGTGTAGACCCGACCGGCGTGGAGCGGCGGGTCGCCGAGCGCCGCGACAGCGACGGCGGCGATATCGCGCGGATCGACCATCGCGATGCGGCCCTGACCGAAAGGCGCACGGACGGTGGCTGATTCACGGATCGATGGCGCCCAGTGCAGCGCGTTGGACATGAATCCCATGGGGCGCACCATGGTCCACGCGACCCCGCTCGCACGCACCGCGTCCTCGCCGGCGCGATGCCAGGCGGGGATCGGGTCGGTCGCGGCCGCGTCACCGGCTCGACCCGAGGACAGCTTCACGATGTGCTCGACGCCCGCGGCCGCAGCGGCCCGGGCGAGATTCGCGTCGTGCGTGGGGATCTCGGGGCCCGCGGTCGACAGGAAGACGCGGTGGACACCCGTCAGCGCGGCGGGCAGGCTGTCCGCGTCGCCGAGATCGGCGCGCACGACCTCCACGCCGTCGGGCAGGCCGGCGGCCTCGGGGCGGCGGGTGACGGCCCGCACCGGCAGGCCCTCGGCCAGCAGCCGATCGACAACCGCGCGGCCAACGGTGCCGGTGGCTCCGGTCACGAGAAACATGGGTACTCCGTTCGTCGGTGGGAGGCGGGTGTATCCCGTTCCTTCATCCTGCGAACGGCGCGGAATAGCGGCTAACCAGCGCTTCGGATTGCAGATATTTTCCGTACTAGCCTGATCTGCGATGATTTCTTCCATGCTGGACGAGGTGGATCGCGGTGTTGTCCACGCCCTGCACATCGATGGTCGCGTGCCCTTCAACCGCATCGGCGAGGTGCTCGGCGTCTCGACCCAGACCGTCGCCCGCCGCTACCGCCGCCTGCGCGCGGAGTTCGGGCTACGGGTGGTCGGGCTGCCGGACCCGGGGCGCACCAGCACCACCCAGTGGCTGGTCCGGCTCACCTGCACCCCGGCGGCTGCGCGAAAATTGGCGCAGGCCTTGGCGAGACGCGGCGACACCAGCTGGGTAATGCTCACCTCCGGCGGGACCGAACTCTTCCTCATCGTCGACGGCCCCGGTCCCGACGCACCCGCGCTGCTCCTCGACGACCTTCCCCGAACCTCGGCCATCACCGGAATTTCCGCGCACAACGTACTGCACACCTACCTCGGCGGCCCGACCGCCTGGCCCGGTCGACTGACCGCTCTGGACACCGAACAACGCCGGAAACTACTGTCACACAATATTTTCGGCCCTGATGAGCCGTCGGTTCCGGCCGCAGCGAACTCATCCGCCGACAACCGCCACTCGGTTACGACGACCGAGACGCACAGACCAACCGGGCACGCCGAGATACACAGCTCAGACCCGTCCGGGGCCGGCCGACAGCCGAATTCCCCTGCCGGCGTTCACAAACCGGTCTCTCCCACCGATGCGCCACTGTTCTCGGCATTGCGCGCCGACGGCCGCGCGACCCTGTCGGACATGGCCGGCGCCACCGGCTGGTCACAGTCCACGGTGGCGCGGCGCATCGCCGACCTGCGCGCTGCCGGGGCGCTCTACTTCGATGTCGACATCGACGATCGCGTCTTCGGCGTCACCACCCGCGCCCTGCTGTGGGCGACCGTCGTTCCGGGGCAGCTCGACGCGGTAGCCGAATCCCTGTCCCAGCACGAGGAATTGGCGTTCGTCGCCGCCACGACGGGCCGCACCAATCTGATCGCCGAGGCCCTCTGCCCCGACCCGGCCGCACTGCACCGCTATCTGACTCGCCGCCTGGGATCCTTCGATGCCATCCACGCGCTCGAGACCACCCCGGTCCTCTACACGGTCAAGTCGACCGCGCCGCCCACTGCGCTCACCTCTCGACCGTTTCCCTGAAATCCGAAGCGCCCCAGCCACACCATCGCCTCGGCGCGCAACACGAGCCGGAAGGATGCGCGATACACCCACTCGCCGAGGTGCGCGTCGACAACCCCGCGGTCCGCGACCGCACCGCGAGACATCGCACCCAGCCCAGGAATGCGAAAGGCGCTGTCACCCAGCGGGTGACAGCGCCTTTGCGCTAACGGGTCAGTTACCCGTCCTCTCGTAGTTGTTCACGGCCGTCTGCAACTGCTCCAGCGCCTTGCCCAGTTGGCCCAGGTCGCCGGACTTCTGTGCGTCCTGAACCGCCCTCAAGGCGTCGTCGAGTTGCTTGACCGCGGCGTCCTTACCGGCGGACCCGGTGGCCGGGGGTGTCACCGGGGCGGTCGGCGGTGTCGCGCCCTGGGTCGGCGGGGTGGCCGCCTGTCCCGGCTGATCGGTTGCGGCGCTGCCGGTTCCGGGCAGCACCTGGTCGAGTGCTTCCTTGACCGTCGACCCGTAGCCGACCTTGTCGCGGTAGCTGGCCAGCACCTTCACCAGCTGCGGGAAGGACGGCGCGTTGGGCCCGCCGGTATTGCGTTCGAGGTACCAGGGTTCGACGTACAGGATGCCGCCGTCACCGACCGGCAGGGTCAGCAGATTGCCGTATTTGATCTTGTTGACATTGCCACCGGTCAGCAGGTTCCGGTCTCGGGACACTTGATCGGCCGTCGTCATGGACGTCTGCGTCTGGCCCGGGCCCGGCGTCTGCGAATCCGGGGGCAGCTTCAAAACGGTGATCTTGCCGTAGTTGTCGGGATCCGAATGCGCCTGGATGTAGGCGGACAGGAAGTTCCGTTTGTAACCCACCATCACACTGGTCAGGTTGAACTGCGACTTGCCGGTCTTCGCATCACCGAGCAGGACGTAATAGGGCGGTTGATGCGCCCCGCTGGCCGCGCCCTCCTGGGTCGGATCATTGGGTACCGACCAGAAGGCGTTGTTGGTGAAGAACTCTCGCGGATCGTCCACGTGGTACTTCGCCAGCATCTCGCGCTGCACCTTGAACAGGTCCTCCGGGTATCGGAAGTGCGCGCGCAGCTCGTCGGAGATGGCGCTCTCCGGCTTCACCGTGTTCGGGAACACGCCCATCCACGCCTTGAGCACCGGGTCGGTCTTGTCCACCTGGTACAGGCTGACGGTGCCGTCGTAGGCATCGACGGTGGCCTTCACCGAGTTCCGGATGTAGGAGACCTCCTTGCGGGGTAGCAGGCGCCCCGTGGTCTGGTCGATGGAGTCCTCGACGACGCCGTCGAGCGAGGTCTTCTGCGCGTACGGGTAGTTGTCGAGGGTGGTGTAGGCGTCGACGATCCAGACGATGCGGCCCTTCACGACGGCCGGGTACACGTCGCCGTCGGCGGTCAGCCACGGCGCCACCTGGGTGACGCGGTCGCGCGGATTGCGGTTGAAGATGATCTTCGAATCCGGTCCGATGGCGCCCGAGAACAGGATGTTGCGCTCGGCGTACTTGGCCGCGAAGGCCAGCCGGTTGAACCAGTTGCCGATCGGCACGCCGCCCGCGCCGGTGTAGGTGAACTGGGCGTCGGGCTTGTCGTATTCGCGCGCCGGTCCACCATTGGCGCCGACGATGGCGTAGTCGGAATCGCTCTTGGAGATCAGCTCGCCGTAATAGATGCGCGGCTCATCGACCGGGATGGCCTGCTCTTCCTTGGGCGTGAACAGGTCGCTGACCGTCTTCTTGTCGCCGACATTGAACACCGGATAGCCGTACCCGCCACCGGAATCACTGCCCGCGGACTGACCGGCCTGCTGGGATTCCTTGGGCGGAGCCGCGTTCACCTTGTTGGCGGGCGAGGCCACGAAGCCGTTGCCGTGCGTGTACACGGTGTGCTTGTTGATCCAGTCGGTCTGGTTACCGGACAGGTTCTGCGGCTGCAGCTCGCGCGCGGCCACGATGTAATCGCCCATCTCACCGTTGATGGTGTAACGGTCGATGTCCAGCGGATCCGGGAAGCCGTAGAAGTTCTGCAGCTGCAGGTTGCGCTGGATGAAGGTCTGGGTCAGCAGGTTCGGGTCCAGCAGCCGGATGTTCTTGATGGTCTGCTGGTCGGCGGGCACGGTGACCGGGTCCTTGGTCGCCTCGCCCTTGTAGTCGACGTACTGGACCTTGTCCTGAGTAAGCCCGTAGGCCTCGCGGGTGGCCTCGATATTGCGCTCGATGTAGGCCTGTTCCTTGGTGGCCGCGTTCGGGCGCACCGAGAACTGCTCCACCAGCAGCGGCCATACCGCGCCCACCAGCACCGAGGACAGCACCAGCAGCGCCGCCGCCATGGCCGGAATCCGCAAGTCGCGCAGCACGACTCCGGCGAAGAAGGCGATGGCGCAGATGACCGCGATGGACAGCAGGATCAGCTTGGCCGGCAGCACCGCGTTGATATCGGTGTAGGAGCCACCGGTGAAGGTCGGCTCCTTGCGGGTGCTCGACAGCAGCGCATAGCGGTCCAGCCAGTACGCGACCGCCTTGAGCAGCACGAAGATTCCGGCCAGGATGGCCAGCTGCACGCGCGCCGAGGTGCTCAGCGTGCCCTCGCGGCCGGAGAGCCGCAGCCCGCCGAAGACATAGTGCGCCACCAGGTTCGCGAAGAAGGCGATCACCACGGAGACGAACAGCCAGTTCAGCACCATCCGATAGAACGGCAGATCGAAGGCGTAGAAGCCGACGTCCAGATGGAACTGCGGGTCCTTGACCCCGAAGGAGCTGCCGTGCAGGAACAGCTGCACCGTCACCCAGCTCGACTGCGCCACCAGACCCGACAGCACGCCGATGAGCACCGGGATGCCGATCCCGAACAGACGCAGCCGGCTCATCACCGTGGTCCGGTAGCGGGCGATCGGATCGCCGGGTCCGTTCATCGGCACGAACACCGGACGCGACCGGTACGCCAGTAGCAGCGCCAGCCAGATGATGACGGCCACGACCAGAGCGACAACCAGGAACAACAGGATCCGGGTGAGCAGCACGGTGTGGTAGACGTTGCGGAATCCGACCTCACCGAACCACAACCAGTTGGTGTAGGCGTCGGTGAGCCGGGGCCCGACCAGTAACAGGGCGGCCAGCACCAGCGCCGTGACGAGCAGAATGCGGCTGCGTCGCGACAACGAAGGTAAGCCGGTCGGGGGGCGCATGCCCACGATGCCACTCTCCCAGGGTCCGGCGACGCCCCGGCCGGGATACCGGCACGCAGCGTCGCAGTCCGATGATGCGAGTTGGTCCCAGGGGACCTTTCGCGCCCCACTCTACGTAAAACGCCCGCCGCGCGACCCAACACCTGCCGCGTGGGCCGGACACGAGCGGGATGCGAGGATTGCCGGGTGAATCCTGAGCAGTGGGCGGCCTCGGCCCTGTACCGGTGTATCCGGGAAGTCGCGGAATATGTCGACGGCGAGGGCTGGGACCGCCCGCCGCAGATGTTCGCGCTGGTACCGACCGCGGACCTGGTCGCCGCCGAACCCGCGCTGCTGGATCAGCTGGACGAGCAGGACGCCCTGACTCCCATTGCGCAGGAGCCCTTCCCCGAGGACATCGCGGGTGAGGCCGACGCCATGGCGCTCGACGAGTTCCTCGCCACCACCAGCTGGCCGCCCTCGGTCGCGGGCTGTGTTCTGGTACAGCAGATCGTGGTGCTGCCGCCGACCGCCGAGCAGACCCTCGATGATGCCATCGCGCCCCTGCTCGCCGACCGCGACGCCGCCGACCAGGCCGCCCGCCGCGCGGCCATGACCCACGCCGAGCGCCGCGACGCCCGCCTGTTCGTCAGCGTCCTGCGCGACGGCACCTCGCTGTCGCTGCTGCAGGTCCGCCCCAGCGAGGAGGACGAGGATCCCTTCGGCGACCTCGATCTGCGCACCGCCCCCAACCTCGCCCCGAATCTCGTCGAAGCCCTGCGCCACACCCTCGAGAACGACCCAGACGACTTCTGAACGAGGTCAGCCGCAGCTGGTGACTTCCTTGCCCGCGTTGATGTCCTCGAGCGATTGAACTGCGCCGGACAGGTTTTCGACCTTGACCAGGCGCAGGCCCGCGGGCGTGCGCTGAGCGGCCTCGTTGCAGTTGGCGGCGGGAACCATGAAGGTCTCGGCGCCGGCTTCGCGGGCGGCGATCATCTTGTACTGGATGCCGCCGATCGGGCCGACCTTGCCGTCGGGGTCGATGGTGCCGGTGCCCGCGACGAACTTGCCGCCGGACAGGTCACCGGTGGTGAGCTTGTCGATGAGGGCCAGGGTGAACATCAGGCCCGCGGACGGGCCGCCGATCTCGCCGAGGTTGAAGTCGACCTTGATCGGGCCCCTGTTGACCTCGTCGGGGGTGATACCGAGGTAGCCCTTGCTGGAATCGTCGGGGCGCGCGCCCAGGGTGATCTCGGCGGTCTGCTCGACACCGTCGCGGCGGACGACCACGGGGATGGTGGTGCCGGGCTTGGCCGAGGAGACCGCGGTCACAACGTCTTTGGTGGTGGCGATCGGCTTACCGTCGATGCTGACGATCTCGTCGCCCTTCTTCAGCATGCCCTTGGCCGGGCCGTCGTCGGCGACATTCGCCAGCTGCACCGCGGTCGGCAGCTTCAGATAGTTGAGGGCCGCCAATTCCGCGGAGTCCTCGGAATCCTTGAACTGCTGCTGATTGGATTTGTCGACATCATCACGCGACTGCCCCGGCGGGTAGACCTCCGCGCGCGGCACCAAACCGTGCTGGCCGTCGATCCACAAGCCGATCGCCTCGAAGATATTCAGCCGATCGCGAACGGAGACGGTCGTCATATTCAGATTGCCGGACACCGGTTTCACCGGCGCGCCCTGAACATCGACTACCTGTTTTCCGTCGACTTCGCCCAGCGTATTGAAGGTCGGCCCTGGTCCGAGCGCCACGAATGGAACGGTGACGACACTGCCCAGTATGCCCAGCGCCAGAATCGGGACCAGAGCGGCGAGCAGGGTGAATATCCGACGGTTCACGCGGCCAAGGGTACTGGTCATCGAGGCCATTGCCGCGCTCCGCTCGGCGGTTCGCGTCGTCCGCGGCTCCAGTACCGTAGTGGGTATGAGTGATTTTCCGTTCGGATTCTCGAATCGCGATGACGATCCGGAGCGCAAGCCCGGGGACCAGTCCAGCGGTTCTGGTGCGAACAACCCGTTCGGATTCGCCATGGGCGGTCCGGGCGGCGGCGGATTCGATCCCTCGCAACTCGGTCAGATGCTGACGCAGCTGGGTGCCATGTTCTCGAGCATGGGACAGCCGGGCGCACAGACCGGTCCGGTCAATTACGACATCGCCAAGCGGCTGGCCCGCCAGCAGCTCGGGTCCAGTGTCCCGCCCGTCTCGTCCGGCGCGCAGAGCGCGGTCGCCGACGCGGCGCACCTGGCGGAGCTGTGGCTCGA
Organism: Nocardia sp. NPDC101769; assembly: GCF_044766925.1. NCBI lineage: Bacteria > Bacillati > Actinomycetota > Actinomycetes > Mycobacteriales > Nocardiaceae > Nocardia > Nocardia sp. NPDC101769. Next base: position 69,434 of record NZ_JBIWMX010000009.1, read on the forward strand.
CGCCGCCACCACCTTCCCCGCGGGCGCGACCAGGACCGTCGCGTGGACCGCCAACGACTGGATCGAGGAGACGCTGCCCACCTGGAAGCGGCTGTGTGATCCGGTAGCCGAACAGGTTTCGGGCATGTGGACCGCCACGCTCCCGGCCGAGGCCAGGGAATTCGCGGCGCCGATGTTCGGAATGCTCGGCCAGATGGGCGGACTCGCGTTCGGTTCACAGCTCGGCCAGGCCCTGGGTCAGCTCGCCAAGGAGGTGCTGACCTCCACCGACATCGGCCTGCCGCTGGGTCCCGACGGCACCGCGGCGCTGCTGCCCGCGGCCATCTCGGAATTCAGCGCCGGGCTCGAGCAGCCGGAGAGCGAGATCCTGGTCTACCTGTCCGCCCGCGAGGCCGCGCACCAGCGGCTGTTCGCGCACGTGCCGTGGCTGCGCCAGCAGGTGCTGGGCGCGGTCGAGGATTACGCGCGCGGCATCAAGATGGACTTCTCGGCCATTGAGCAGGCCGCCCAGAACCTGGATCCCATGACGCTGGCGCAGGATCCGTCGAAGCTGGAAGAGCTGCTGTCGCAGGGCACTTTCGAACCGCAGACCACCCCCGAGCAGAAGGCCGCTCTGGAGCGGCTGGAAACGCTGCTGGCCCTGATCGAGGGCTGGGTGGAGACCGTCGTCACCGATGCGGTGGGCGATCGGCTGCCCGGTGCGGGCGCGCTGGCCGAGACGCTGCGCCGTCGCCGCGCGACCGGCGGGCCGGCCGAGCAGACCTTCGCGACGCTGGTCGGCCTGGAGCTGCGGCCGCGCAAGGTGCGCGAGGCCGCGGCGCTGTGGCGGCGGCTGACCACCGACGCCGGGCTGGAGAAGCGCGACGGCGTGTGGGCGCACCCGGACCTGCTGCCCGACTCCTCCGACCTGGACGCCCCGACGGGCTTCATCGATTCGGTGCTGGGCGGCGGCGCGGCGGTGTTCGACGATCCGCTGGCGCAGCTGGCCGAGACGGAGGCGCGGGAGCGCGCAGAAAAGGAAGGCAAGGGCGAGGATTCCACCGGCGACAAGCCCGAGGGCGACGCTACCGCCTGACCTGTGGAATGGGCGCAAGGCCCTGACCCGAGTTGTGGATAACCCGCGAAAGCGCTGATGAACGAGCGTTTTCGCGGGTTTCCGCGCTTCCGGGAGCGTGCACGCTGATGGCATGACGACTGTGCTGCAGACCCGTGGACCAATGCTCCATCCCCGAATCACCGTGCTGATGCGCCCGAATGGCGCGGTACAGCTCGGCTGGGATCCCGAGCACGCGGTCATCCTGCAACCGCCGGGGCCGATCGAGGCGGTGCCGGCGCTAGTGCGGCTACTGGACGGGTCCCGCACCGAGGCCGAGATTCTCTGGCAGGCCCGGGAATTGGGATTCGGGACCGATATCGCGCAGTCGCTGCTCGAGCAGATGGCGGCCGCGGAGCTGCTGGCCTCGGATGAGCCGCGTGCGCGGTTGCGGAAGGTGCGGGTCCACGGCCGCGGGCCGCTGGCCGACGCACTGCTGGACGGCCTGCGCCGAATCGGCCTGCGGGCCAAGCACTCCCACGCGGGCTTCGGCGAGCCCGGCATCGAGAGTCTCGAGGCGGATCGGCCGGATCTGCTCGTGCTGGCCGACACCCTGGTCCCGGATCCGGCGCTGGTGACCGCGCTCATGCGCCGCCGCATTCCCCATCTGCCGGTCCGCATCCGCGATGGGCGCGGGATCGTCGGCCCACTGGTGCTGCCGGGCGAAACCGATTGTCTGCGTTGCGCGGACATGTATCGCGCCGAGTCCGAACCGGCCTGGCCCCAGCTGGCGGCGCAGTTGCTGGGGCGGGTCGGGTATGCGTCCCCGGCGGGGGTGGCCATGACCGCGGCCTTGGCGCTGAAGGAGATCGAGACCGTGTCCTTCGGCCGGGCGGAGCGCCCACCGGCCACGCTGCATGCCACGCTCGAATTGGATCCGGAGATTCCGCACCTGGATCGGCGTCCGTGGCCCGTCCATCCGAACTGCGGTTGCCGCGAAAGCGCAGGAGTGTGATGGAAACCACTATCGCCGCTCACCCGGAAGAACACCCCAATCCCATGGCGGACCGTCTGGGACATCGGCATGATGGGAACGTGTCAGAGATTGTGAGCAAGCGCTCTTCCCGCAATGCCAAGCTGGCCAAGATTCCACTCGGCATCGCAGGGCGGGCGGCCGTGGGTTTCGGCCGCAAACTTGCCGGGGGAGACAAGCAGGAGATCAACGCCGAGCTGAATCAGAAGGCCGCCGAACAGCTCTTCGCCGTCCTCGGTGAGCTCAAGGGCGGCGCCATGAAGTTCGGTCAGGCGCTGTCGGTGATGGAGGCCGCCGTCCCGGAGGAGTTCGGCGAGCACTATCGCGAGGCGCTCACCAAGCTGCAGGCCGCCGCGCCGCCCATGCCGGCCGCGGCCGTGCACCGGCAGCTGGACCAGCAGCTGGGAACCGGCTGGCGGCAACGCTTCCGGGAATTCGACGACGCGCCCACCGCCTCGGCCAGCATCGGCCAGGTGCACAAGGCGATCTGGTCCGACGGCCGGGTGGTCGCGGTGAAGGTGCAGTATCCGGGTGCCGACGAGGCGCTGCGCGCCGATCTCAAGACGCTCAACCGGATGGCGGGCATGATGGGCGCGCTCATTCCGGGCGCCGACATCAAGCCGATCCTCGCCGAGATCAGTGAGCGCACCGAGGAGGAGCTGGACTATCGCATCGAGGCCGGGCATCAGCGCCAATTCGCCCGGGCCTACGACGGGCACCCGCGCTTCCTGGTGCCGAGGGTGGTGGCCAGCGCACCGAAGGTGATCGTCACCGAGTGGCTGGACAATGCCACCCCGGTCTCGAAGATCATCCAGCGCGGCATGGCGGACCCGGCCGGAACGGTCGATCTGCGCAACCGGACGGCCTCACTGATGGGCGAATTCCATTTCAGCTCACCGTCGATCGCGGGCCTGCTGCACGCCGATCCGCATCCGGGCAACTTCATGGTGCTCGAGGACGGCCGCCTCGCGGTCATCGACTACGGCGCCTGCGCTCCGCTGCCCAATGGCTTCCCCAAGATCCTGGGCCAGATGGTGGCACTCGAGGTCCAGCAGCGCTACGACGAACTGACAGCGCTGTTGCACGACAACGGCTGGGTCATCCCGGGCAAGACCGTGAGCATCCAGGAGATCCAGGACTACCTGCGCCCCTTCACCGACCCCATCAAAACCGAAACCTTCCACTTCACCCGCCGGTGGATGCAGCGCGTGGCGGGCAAGGCCACCGACATCTCCAACGCCGAGATGATGAAAACCGCTCGCTCCCTGCAACTCCCGGCGGAACACGTGATGATCTTCCGAGTACTCGGCGGCTCGGTAGGCATCTGCGCCCAGCTCGACGCCGAAATCCCGTTCATGAAGCTCATGAACGACTGGGTCCCCGGCTACGTCGAGACCCTCCGCGCCGCGAGCTGAATTCCCCTGCGACGCAAAACGACCCGCCTACCGTCTGGTAAGCGGGTCGTATGCGTTCTACTCCCCCGGAAGCCGGGGCGGTCATGCCACCGCGACCTTGCGCGGGCGGCCACGCGGGCGCTTGCGAGCGATCACGACACCCTGGTCGAAGATCTCACCGCCCCAGACACCCCAGGGCTCACCGCGATCCAGTGCGGCCGACAGGCAGCCCTGACGGATCGGGCAGGACGCGCACAGCGCCTTCGCCTCTTCCAGCTGGGCGGGGGCCTCGGCGAACCAGAGGTCCGGGTTGCCGACTCGGCAGGGCAGGGTGATGGTGACTCCCCGGCGGGTGCGGGTCGTCGTGTTGGCCACGGTGTTGCGGCATGTCACTCGTTCACGGATGACCGTGGTGGACACGTCGGGCTCCTTCAGCTCGTGCATCGGTCGTTCGGTGTTTCGCGAAACCGGTGCCGGTGGCTGCAGGGCCGATAAAACTATGGCCACGGTTTCGCGGGGTTCGCGATCCGTGGCCAGGAGGTCTGGGAGTGGTTCCCTACCTGAGTCGACTTCGGTGTCGACTCCTGATCACGGTCGCTGGGTCGGTGGTGCGGGGACGGGCTGCCAGCAGATGCACCGGACGCTCGGTTCCGGTTGCGGCTGCGAGGGTTTCGACGGCCGCGTACACGGCTGCCGGGTGCCAGTCACCCTTGGGCTTGTCCTGCTTGATCACAATCTGCTGATCCGCTTGGGCTTTGCTTGCAAAGACCTGAAGACCAAGATCGCCATTCACGCCGGACATACGAATCCCCTTGGGCGCGAGGATCCCCCGGGAGACGGACGCGACGGACATGACACGTGCCGTCGCCAGACGGCCGGCGATGCTGCCGGTCGAAACGAAGCTCGAAATGTTGTTCATCGGTCTGCCTCCCTCCTTCACTCGTATGCGATCAGTGCTTGAAACACGCGGGTTCTTCCCCGGTGCGTGAGAACCACACTAGGTACCTATACGGATACGCACAACCTATTTTTGACCTGCGGTTTTAGGGGCTTGCACACATTCTTCGCATGGACTAGGAAGAGTCCCGTAGCCGCGATCGGACGATCGCGAGGACATCCGCGCCGTATGTGCGCAGCTTTTTGGCCCCGATGCCGGGGATCGCCACCAGGGCTCGTTCGTCGGCCGGGCGCTGTTCGGCGATGGCGGTCAGGGTCGTATCACTGAACACCACAAAATGTGGCAGTAACAGCTCGTCGGCCTTCTCGCGCCGCCATTCCTTCAGCGCTTCCAGCAGTTCCGGGTCGATGTCGGCGGGGCAGCGGGAGCAGCGGCCGAGCATGGTGGCCTGGGTATTGAGCAGCGGCCGGCCGCAGATGCGGCAAGTCGGGTGGACGCGCTTGGGACCGTTGCGGCGTTCGGTGGTGTGGGCGGCGATGCGCGAGGCCGGGGAGTCGTCGGGGACCAGGCCGACGAGGAAGCGGGAGCGCCGGCGCACCTTGCGGCCGCCCGCGGAACGGGCCAGGGCCCAGGACAATTGGAGGTGTTCCCGGGCACGGGTGACGCCGACGTAGAGCAGGCGGCGTTCCTCCTCGAGGGCGGCTTCGTCGGAAACCGTTGCGTCCGGGCCGAGTACGTGCTGGATGGGCAGGGTGCCGTCGGCCAGGCCGACCAGGAAGACGGCGTCCCACTCCAGGCCCTTGGCAGCGTGCAGCGAGGCCAGGGTGATGCCCTGCACGGTCGGTGGGTGCCGGCCCTCGGCGCGGGCGGCCAGCTCGCGCAGCAGGCCGGTCAGTTCCAGGTCCGGATCCTGTCCGGCGAGTTCCTCGGTGAGCTGGACCAGTGCCATCAGCGAGGACCAGCGTTCGCGGGCCTGGGCGCCGACCGGCTCCTCCTTGGTGAGCCCGACCTGGGCCAGCGCCGCGCGCACCAGAGTGACCAGCTGCTCGCCACGGGCGTCGGGCAGGTCGTCGCGATTGGCGGCCGTGCGCAGCGCCGACACCGCCTGCCGCACCTCGGGCCGGTGGAAGAAGCCCTCGCCGCCGCGCACCTGATACGGGATGCCCGCCTCGGTGAGTGCCTGCTCGTAGGCCTCCGATTGCGCGTTGATGCGGTAGAGGATCGCGATTTCCGCTGCGGGAACGCCGTTTCCGAGCAGTTTGGCCACGGCCTTGGCGACGGCGGCGGCCTCGGCGGGCTCGTCGTCGAATTCGGCGAAGGTCGGTTCCGGGCCGTCGGCGCGCTGGCCGATGAGCTGCAGCCGGGTGCCCGCGATGCGGCCGCGGGCCGCGCCGATCACCCGGTTGGCCAGCGACACCACCTGCGGGGTGGAGCGATAGTCGCGTTCCAGGCGGACCACGGTGGCGTCGGGGAAGCGGCGGGAGAAGTCGAGCAGATACGCCGGGCTGGCTCCGGTGAAGGAGTAGATGGTCTGGTTGGCGTCGCCGACCACGGTCAGGTCGTCGCGATCGCCGAGCCAGGCGTCGAGCACCCGCTGCTGCAGCGGGGTGACGTCTTGGTACTCGTCCACCACGAAACACCGGTAGCGGCCGCGGAACTCCTCGGCCACGGACGAATAGTCCTCGAGCGCGGCCGCGGTGTGCAGCAGCAGATCGTCGAAATCGAGCAGCAGCCCGTCGGGGGTGTTCTTCAGGGCCTCGTAGTAGGTGTAGACCGCCGAGACCTTCTTCGCCTCGTAGGGCAGATCGCGGTGGCGGCGGGCCGCCTCGCCGGCGTAGTCCTCGGGCGCGACGAGCGAGCCCTTGGCCCATTCGATCTCACCGATCAGATCGCGCAGGCTGTCGGTGTCGGTGGGCAGCCCGGCCCGGCCGGCGGCCTGGGCCACAATGGGGAACTTGCCGTCGATCAACCGCCACGGCACATCGCCGACGACCTGTGGCCAGAAGTATTTGAGCTGCCGCATGGCCGCGGCGTGGAAGGTCCGAGCCTGCACCTGCCCGGCCTCACCACTCAAACCCAGTACCCGCAGCCGATTCCGCAGCTCCCCCGCCGCGCGGGCGGTGAAGGTCACCGACAGCACCTGGTCGGCGCGCACATGCCCGGCCGAGACCAGGTGCGCGATGCGATGGGTGATGGTGCGCGTCTTGCCGGTGCCCGCGCCCGCCAGCACGCAGACCGGTCCCCGGGGTGCGCGCACGGCCGCGGCCTGCTCGGCATCGAGGTCGTCGAGCCGGAGCTGGGCCTGGGTGGTCGCGGCAGTCACGCGATCCATCATGACAGTGCCCTCCGACAGGTGTGGCCGCTGCTGTGGGAGACCTGGACTAGCCGCGGTCGCGAAGCCGGCGCAATGCCGCGGTGAAGCGGGGGGTGCGGTCGCCGAGAGGGGCGAAGAATTCGCGGTCGCAGGTTTCGACGGCGCCGATGGCCCGATTGACCAGGGCCGCACCGGATTCGGTGGAAACGAGGGATTTGGCGCGGCGGTCGGTGGGGTGGTCGCGCCGTTCCAGCAGGCCCTTCTGTTCCAGGGTACGCAGCACCTGGGAGGTCATCATGGGGTCGGTCGCGGCGTGGTCGGCGAGGTCGCGCTGGGTGACCGGCTCGCCGCCCGACCGGCTGGTGAGCCAGGTCAGGGAGGCGAGCAGGACGAATTGGACGTGGGTCAGGTCGAAGGGGGCCAGTGCCGCGCGTTGCGCGGCCTGCCAGCGGTTGGTCACCTGCCAGAGCAACAGACCGGGGCTTTCGTCGGTGTGCTCGAATTCGGTGCGTAGTCCGTCATTCGCCATCACTGCCCGACCATAGCGCGGGAGATGAGGTCGAAATCGTGGGCAGTGAGCTCGACCAGACCGCGGCGCAGCACGATCCCCCAGTTGGGGACGCTGGTCAGGTCGAGCTCGGTGCGCAGGTCGTCGATGGCGACCTGGCGGGCCGTGCGGTCGTAGTCGACCGCACGCCGCCAGGGGCGGAAGCAGCCGCCCTGTTCCTCGACCTGCCATGCCGGGCCATCGGCGACGGTGCCGATGGCGGTGAAGGATTTGATCGGTTCGCCCTCGCGCATACCGGTGCGGGGCGAGTAGTAGACGAGTCCGTCCCCGGCCTTCATGCGTTCCACGGCCGTGCGCTTGCCGTGATTGGCCTGCGCGAAGCCGAGTTCCACACCCCGGCGGACGTGATCGCGGGAGACGACCGCGAGCCAGTACCTGGTACTCATACCAGCACCGCCTCGGCGGCCGCGACCAGCGCCTCGACATCGCCCTGCAGGGTCTTGGCGAGATTGCCGCCCATGATCTTGTTCCACAGGCCGCGCAGCGGGCCCTCCATGGTGATGCGGACCTTCACGGTGGTGCGCTCACCGTCGGTGGTGACCTGGTGGGCGAAGATCAGCCGCGCGCCGATCAGCTTGGACGAGTCGATGAATTCGGTGTCGGTGAGCTTGGTGACGACGAACTTGGTCTTGGGGCCACCCTTGGGCTTGAGGGTGCCGGTGGCGCCCTGCTGGAAGGGGCCGTCGAGGGTGACCCACTCGGTGTCCTGGTTCCACTCGGGCCAGGTGGCCATGTCGGCCCACTTGGTGAAGAAGGCGGCGGGGGTGGCAGTCGAGGTGGCGGAGGCTTCAGCGATCAACGTCATGCAATTAGTATGCGCGCTTATTATTTCTTCGTCAACCCCTGATCTTCGATCGGTTCCGGAACGGGGTCGATCGGCTCACAAACGACCCTCTGCGGGGAACACGACCAGCGGCGAGTATGTTGCACCGACCGTGACTGCTACCGATCTGACCATGTACTCGACGACCTGGTGCGGCTACTGCCGTCGCCTCAAGAAGCAACTCGACGAGGCCGGCATCACCTACGAGGTGATCGACATCGAAGACCACCCCGATGCCGCCGAATTCGTGGGCAGTGTGAACAACGGCAATCACGTTGTGCCGACCGTGAAGTACCGCGACGGCTCGACGGCCACCAACCCCACCCTGGTACAGGTGAAAGAGGCCCTGGCCGCCATCGGCTAGCCCCGGGGATGAAGAAAGAAGCCGCACACCACCAGGTGTGCGGCTTCTTGTTGTGCCCGATCAGCTTTCGGCGGCCCAGGATTCGACGATGGTCCGGGCGATCGAAATCGACCCCGGCAGTAGGAGTTTCGCTTCGCCGCCGGTGGCCCCGGTGGGTGATCCCCACGCGCCCGCGGCCAGCGCGGCCCGCACCTCGTCGCGGGTGAACCAGTAGGCCTCGGCGATCTCGCCGTCGTGGAAGGCCAGCGGCTGGTCCGGGTCGGCGACGGCGGCGAAGCCGAGCATGAGCGAACGCGGGAAGGGCCAGGGCTGGCTGCCCAGGTAGCGGATCTCGCGGACGTCGACGCCGACCTCCTCCTTGATCTCGCGTTCGACGCAGCGTTCCAGGGACTCCCCCGCCTCCACGAAGCCGGCCAGCAGCGAGAACAATCCCTGCGGCCAGGTGTGCTGGCGGGCCAGCAGCACGCGGTCGCCGCCGTCGTGGATGAGGCAGATGACGGCCGGGTCGGTGCGCGGGAAGTCCTCATGCCCGGTTTCGCTGATGCGCGACCAGCCGCCATTGGCGGAGCTGGTCGGGGTGCCGTCGACGGCGCTGAAGGACGCCTTGTCGTGCCAATTCAGCAGGGCGATGGCGGTGGAGAGCAGGCCGGTGCCGAAATCGTCGAGGTCCAGGGTGGAGCCGTAGGCGCGCAGGTCGGCCAGCGTGCCCTCGATGGTGTTGTCGCGCACGGCCCACAGGTGGGTGCCGTCGTCCACACCGAGGAAGACGGCCTCGGGCGCACGTTCGGGGGCGAGGGTGAGCGCGGCCTCGAGCACCACGGTCCCGTTGTCGACGCGGACCTGGCCGCGCTTGTTCATTCGCAGGAGTTTGGCCTGGGCCCAGCCCGCTTTGAGGGCCTGTTCGTCGGAGCGGAGGTCTTCGGCCCGGTCGAGTGAGGTACGGGACAGCACCGGAACGGTATTCAGCTGGAAACCTGACACACCCCGAGATTAGACGGGCGTGGTCGTCAGGCGTGGACGCGGCGCAGATAGAGGAGCCTGTCCCCGGTTTCGAGGGCATCGGTCTCGGGATCGCCGACGCGGAACAGGCGGCCGTCGCGGACCACACCCAGCACGATGTCGCGCAGGTGACGCGGGGAGCCGCCGATCTCTTCGGTCTCCACGTCGCGTTCGGCGATGGCGAAGCCGGCCTCGGGGGTGAGCAGGTCCTCGATCATGTCGACAACGGCCGGGGTGGTGGTGGCGATGCCGAGCAGGCGGCCGGCGGTCTCGGAGGACACCACCACGGAGTCGGCGCCGGACTGACGCAGCAGGTGGGTGTTCTCGGCCTCGCGCACGGCCGCGGAAATCTTTGCCCTGGGATTGATTTCGCGGGCGGTCAGGGTGACCAGGACGGCGGTGTCGTCGCGATTGGCGGCCACCACGACGGCCGCGGCGTGCTGAACTCCGGCCAGCCGCAACACATCCGACTTGGTGGCCGAGCCGTGCACCGTCACCAGTCCGGCATTGGCGGCGAATTCGAGCACCTGCGGGTCGGTGTCGACCACCACGATGTCGCCGGCCTGCACGCCGTCGGCCAGCATGGCGTCCACGGCGGTGCGGCCCTTGGTGCCGTAGCCGACTACCACGGTGTGATTACGCACGGTGCGCCTCCATCGCTGAATCTTGAACGCCTGCCTGGACCGTTCGGTGAGCACCGACAGGGTGGTGCCGACCAGGACGATGAGGAACAGGATCCGCAGCGGCGTGACCACGAAGATATTGATCAGCCGCGCGGTGGGAGTGACGGGTGTGATGTCGCCGTAGCCGGTGGTCGACAGCGACACCGTGGCGTAGTAGGCGCAGTCCAGCAGGCCCATCCGGTCGCGGGCGTTGTCGTGGTAGCCGTCACGTCCGATGTACACCACCAGGGTGGCCCCCACCAGCAGCAGCACCGCCAGGCCCAGCCGGCGCACCAGCGAATACCAGGGGCTGGACTGGGCGGAGGGGACCCGCAGGACGCCGACCAGCGCGAAGTCGGGCCGCTCGGTGAGACCGGCCAGTCCGCGCGGGGAGTCACCGAACACGCGAATCACCGGTCATTTCGGTCACTTCTGGCTGCGGCACAGGTCCGGAGCGTACCGGGCGAAACGGCGTGCGGCGGTTTCGGCGGGCGCGCGTCGCGAAGTCGCGCGGCGGTCCGGCGCTCAGTGCAGCCGGTCCGGCGGCACCGACTCCGGATCGGGTGGCGGCTCGAAATCGGGCGGGAAATCGAAGCCCGGCACGGGATCCCCGTGTGGGCCCGGGCGGGCAGCGGCGGGCATCAGCGCGGAGGGCGGCGGCGCATCGGGGCCGGGTGGCGCTTCCGGGTCGGGCGGCGGCTCGAACGCGGGCGCGGGTCCGTCGTCGTATCCGGGTCGCCCCGAAGTGGCGGGGAGACGCAGCATTTCGACATCGGTGGGCTCGGCAGGACCCGGGTCGTCGCCGTCCGGCTCGGGCGGGAGCGGGGGTTCGGGCGGGGTCGGCGGGATCCGGCGCGGGGCCGCGTCGGTGATGATGGCGGCGAGTTCGGCTGGGCCGGGCAGGTGTTCGGGGGCGATGGTGCGGCCGGTGCGGACATAGTGGAAGGCGGCGACCGTCTCGGCCAGCAGGTCGGCTTCGGTGCGGCCGCTGCGGGCGGCCTCCAGACGGGCCCAGGCCAGCCGGTAGACGGCGAGCTGGACGGCGACCGAATCCTCGTCGGCGCGTTGCGGTTCCGCGCCGGTCTTCCAGTCGACGATGACCCAGGTGCCGTCGGGGCGGCGGAAGACGGCATCCATGCGGCCGCGAATCACGGTGCCCGCGATGGTGGTTTCGAAGGAGATCTCCACCTCGACGGGATTGCGGTCTGCCCACGGGGAGGCGAGGAAGGCCTCCTGCAGGCGCATGAGGTCGGCGTCGGTGTCGGTGATGTCGGCCGCGCCGGGCAGGTCCTCGAAGCCGAGCAGGCGTGCGCCGCCGAACCAGCGCTGCAGCCAGGCATGGAAGGCGGTGCCGCGTCGGGTGTAAGGGCTGGGCGGGTACGGGAGCGGACGGCGCAGGCGGGCGGCGAGCTTCGCGGGGTCGGCGCTCAGGTCGACCAGGGCGGTAGCGGCGAGCTGCCCGGGCAGTTCGACCTCGCGCGCGGCCTGTTCGGCGGCGCGGTGTTCCGCGATGAGGGCGCTGACATCCTCGGCCCAGCCTTCGGGATCCTCGTCCGCGTCCCCATGCTCGAGATTTGGCTCGGGATCCGCTGCGGCGCCGCCGAATTCGGGCCCGAAGTCGAGTTCGGTCTGCTGCGGGCGGGATTCGGCGCGCAGGGTTTCGAGTGCGGCCTTGACCAGGGTCACGCCCTCCTCCACGAATTCGCGGCGGGAGCCGAGCGGGTCGCGCGGCCAGGTGGCGGTCTGCGGGTTGTCGGTGAAGGGGTTGGGGGTGTCGGGCAGGGGCGGATCGTCCCAGCGGTCGATGTGCACACCGTGCGCCAGCTGCGAGCCCGGAGCCTCGGTCTCATGTCTGAGTTCGAGCAGAAAAGCGGAGGGGCCCTTGGGTTTCGAGCCGGTCTCCGACCAGTGGTGGGCGGAGACGAACAGGGCGCGCTCGGTGCGAGTGAGGGCCACGTAGAACAGCCGGCGTTCCTCGTCGAGGCGGCGGGCCGCGAGGGCCTTCTTGTGCTCGTCGAGGGCGCGTTCCAGATCGGCGCGGTCGTAGAGGCCGGCCAGGTCGAGGACGGGGACGCCGTCGGTGGCGTCCTCCTGCTCGCGGTCGCCGCGCAGCGCGGTCGGGAGTTCGGCGAGCGCACCCATCCAGGTGGCGGTGCCGGTGCCGGACGGGAAGGTGCCGTCCACCACGTGCGGGACCGCGACCACCTCCCATTCCAGGCCCTTGGCGGCGTGCACGGTGAGCACCTGGACGCGATCGTGGGCGACCTCGACTTCGCCCGGCTCCAAACCGTTTTCGACCTCTTCGGCGGCGGCGAGGAAGTCGAGCAGGCCGGACAGGGAGGAGCGGTGGTCGGCCGAGTATCCGGCCACCACCTCGGCGAAGGCGTCGAGGTGCTCGCGCCCGGCGGCGGCGTGGGTGCGGCGGGCCTGGGTCTCCACGCCGACGCCGATGGTGCGCTCCACATCGGCGACCAGTTCGGCCAGCGGCTGCCCGGCCCGCTCGCGCAGCGCGGAGAGCTCGCGGCCGAGAGCCGTGATACGGGCGAAGCCCTGGGCCGAATACTCGTCCGGCTCACCGGGATCGGCGATGGCGTCGCCGAGTCCGGCCTTCTCGGCGGGTTCGGGCGCGACCTCGCGCAGCGCCTCGTCCAGGGTGGCGGTGTCGGTGATGGCGTCGGTCTGCCCGGCGGGGCGGCGGATGGACAGTTCCCGCGCACGGCGGGACAGGGCCGCGATGTCCGCGACGCCGATCCGCCAGCGGGCACCGGTCAGGATGCGCACCGCCGCGCTGCCGGCCGACGGGTCGGCGACCAGGCGCAGGGTGGCGACGATATCGGCGACCTCCGGCGTGTGCAGCAGCCCGCCCAGGCCGACGATCTCCACGGGTAATCCGCGCTCCCGCAGGGCTTCCGCGAGCGGGGCGGCATCGGCATTGCGCCGCACCAGTACCGCGGAGGTGGGCGGCGGGTCGCCGTCTTCGCTCGCGGCCTCCCATTCGGCGGCGATCCGTTCGGCGACCCACTCCCGTTCCACCGCAACGGTTTCCGCGAGTGCCAAGGCGACCAGTCCGGCCGTGGCGTCCGGGCGGGGCCGCAGCGCGTCCACCGTCACTCCCCCGCCGCGCGCAGCCCGCTCGCGCAGGGGATCCGATACCAGGTTGGCCAGATCCAGGGCCTCCGGTGGATTCCGCCAGCTGGTGAGCAGCGGCAGGATCGGCGCGGGAATCCCTGGAGCACTGGGGAAGTCGGTGGCGAAGCGCGGCAGATTGGCCGCCGACGCGCCACGCCAGCCGTAGATCGACTGCATGGGGTCGCCGACCGCGGTCACGGCCAGCGGTTGCCACCGGGTCCGCCCGGCGGCCGGGTCGGCCGGAGCCGTCGCACCGAAGAGGGAGGAGAGCAGGATGCGCTGGGAGTGGCCGGTGTCCTGGTATTCGTCCAGGAGGACCAGGCGGAAGCGATCGCGTTCGGCCGCACCGACTTCCACGTGGGTGGCGGCCAGGCGGGCGGACAGCGACATCTGCGCGCCGAAGTCCAGGGCGCCGCGGCGGCGGAGTTCCTCGGTGAGGCGATCCACCAGGGGCAGCAGGGCGACGCGCTCGTGCTGGGCTTCGAGGAGGTCGAGAAGGGCCTTCTTGGGGCCGCCCTTCTGCCGGGGTCCGGCGGGAAGGGTGTGGACCAGGTGCTCCAATTCCAGGTGGGCCGTGGCCAATTGGTGCGGTTCCACCAGGTGTTCGGCGAGCTGGCCGGAGAGGGCGAGCACGGCCTCGGTGACGCCGACGGGACTGCGGTCGGTGTCGAGGTCGCCGTCCCAGGTGGAGACGACCCGGTAGGCGAGCTGCCACAGCTGGGTCTGGGTGAGCAGGGTGGCGGTGGGTTCGACCGGCAGCAGCAGGCCGTATTCGGTGAGCAGGCGGCCCGCGTAGGAGTGGTAGGTGCTGATCTCCGGTTCGGACCGGGTGAGCTGGGCGCGGAGGTGGCCGGTGGGGTCGATGTCGCGCACCACCGGGGCGCCGGCCAGCCGGGCCAGGCGGGTGCGGATGCGCTGGGTCAGCTGCTGGGCGGCCTTGCGGGTGAAGGTCAGTCCCAGCACCTGTTCGGGTTCGACCAGGCCGTTGGCCACCATCCAGACCACGCGGGCGGCCATGGTCTCGGTCTTGCCCGCGCCCGCGCCCGCCACCACCAGGGTGGGTCCCGGCGGGGCGGCGATGACGGCGGCTTGTTCGTCGGTGGGCGGCGGCAGGCCCAGCGCGTCGGCGAGCTGACGCGGGGTGAGCCCACCCGTCACCCGGCCACCATCCCCCACGGAATCGCTACGCGATGCCGCATTCACTGGTCCGTCACCTGCCGGCCGGTGTCCTGCACCGGGCAGCTGCCGGCGACCTTGCAGTGACGGCAGCCGTCATTGCGCATGGCGAGGTAGCTGGGGCCCTTGGAGGCATCGGCGGCGTCGTGGATGACGGTCCGCCAGGTCTCGATTCCGTCCGCGTCCAGCGGCGGCTGGGTGCGCTGGGTCGCGCCCTCCTTGCTGCTGGGCTTGGCCACATACACCAGGCGCGCGCCGCCGGGCTCGCCCTCGCCGAGCGCGCCCTCGGCGGCGGCGACCTGATAGGTGGCCAGCTGTGTGTGCTCCTCGGCGGCCTGCTTGGAGATGGGGGTCTTGCCGGTCTTCACGTCGACGATGACGAAGCGGCCCAGGGCATCTCGCTCCACGCGGTCCACCCGGCCGCTGATCCGCACGGGCTGTTCGCCGGGGCCGCGGGCGGGCAGCACGCAGTCCACCGGCACCTCGACGCCGATGGCCGTGAGCTCGTCGCGGGTATTGCGCAGCCAGGCCAGGAAGGTGTCGACCATGGTCTCGGTGCGGCGCAGTTCCGCCCGGGAGTGCCAGTTCTCGCCGTCGCGGGCGGTGGGGTCGACCTTCTTCCACGCCTTCGCCAGGGCCTGTTTGACCTGGTCCTCACTGACCTGCCCGGCCAGCGCCTGCACCAGGGTGTGCACCAGATTGCCCTTGAGCGCGTGCGGGTTCTCGCCATCCCCGCCGCCGTGACGTTCCAGTGCCCAGCGCAGCGGGCAGGTCTCGAGCTGATCGACGGTGGACGGCGACAGCGAGATCGCGCCGTCTTCGCTGTCCCACAGTGGATTCGTGGAGGAGAGTTCCGCTGTGCCGTACCAGTCGTCCGGGTGCGCGCCCCGCACCCCGGCCTCCGCCAGCCGCGCCAGCTGCCGGGCCGCGCGCAGGCGACGCTCCGGCGCGGTCTCGGGATCGCAGGCGGCGGCACGCAATTCGGCGATGAGGGCGTGCATGGCCAGGGCGCGGCCCGGGTCCACCGGCGGCGGGATCCGGCCCGGCTGTCCGTCGGCGGCCTCGCCGTCCATGTCGGCCAGGAACCGCGACGGCACCAGATCCTGGTCCCCCGTGGCGGATTCGACCGCGGTCACCAGTAGCGACCGGCGCGCCCGGCTGCACGCCACCAGCAGCAGCCGCCGCTCCTCGGCCAGCAGCGGCGCGGCCCGGCTCATCTTCTCCCCCGAACCGCCCACGCCCGCAAGCAGATCCACCAGATCCTCGACGCCGAGCAGGGTGCCGCGCGGCCGCAGATTGGGCCAGATGCCCTCCTGCACGGCCGCCACCGCCACGGTGTCCCACTCCCGTCCCGCGGCCGCGTGCGCGCTGCAGATGGTCACCGCCTCGCCCTGATCGGTGACCGGTGCGTTGTCCTGCGGAATCTCCTGCTGCTCCAGGTATTCCACGAACCCTTCGATCGTGGCGCGCGGCAGCCGGTCCACATACGCCGCGGCCGCCTCGAACAACCCGACCACCGCGTCGAGATCCCGATCGGCCTGCATCCCGACCGCTCCCCCGCGCTCGGACTGCGCGACCCACCGCCGCTCCAGCGTGGAGCCCGTCCACACCCCCCACATCACGTCTTCCAGCCCGCCCCCGTCCCGCCGCACCTTCCGCGCCCGCCCCAGCGCCTTCAGCACCCGCCGCAGCGGCGCGGCCTCCACCGGCGTGAGCTTCTCGAGCACCATCCGGTTCCCGGCCCCCACCAGCAGATCCCGCAGAATCTCCGCCGACGACCTATCCAAGTCGGCGAATCGCTCCGCGTCCCCGTCGAATTCGGCGTCCGGTCGCGGCCGGACCGGTCTGTCGCCGCGCGGCTGTCCGGCAGCGGACGACGAGCCCGCATCCGCAGCGGGCGACTCGGAGGGCCGCCCGCTGCCTGTCGGATCCGATTCCGACACATCGGATTCGGCCGCGCCGATCGAATCGCGCTCGGCGTCGTCCGCGGCCGCGCGGTCCGGATATCCGAGCTCCATCACCGTGCGCCGGATACCGCGCCGCAGCCGCCGCAGGCTGATCTGGTCCGCACCGCCCAGCGGGCCGGCCAGCAGGTCGAGCGCATCGTCGGCGGTGAATGCAATCGGCCGCGGATGCCGCACCGAGGTCGGATCGCCTGCGGTAACGGCCCGCAGCGCCAGCAACATCCACACCGCGCCACGCCGACGCGCGAGCGGAACGTCCACCGGCGGCTGCCTCACCGGCACACCGGCGGCCAGCAGCGCCCGCCGCAGCGGCGCCAGCGACAATGGCACCGACCGCACGATCACCGCTATCCGAGACCAGGGCACCCCGTGCGTCAGATGCGCACGCCGCAGGTGATCGGCGATCAGCGCCGCCTCTTTGGCCGGTGTCGTCAGCACCTGCACGCGCACCGAATCGCCGGTCGTGTCCGGCCGGACCGCCGCGGCGTGCCGTACGCCGTTCGAACGGCACGTGCCGCCGTTGACGGTGGCGGACGTTGCGTCGTCCGGTCCCGATGTGCCGGCTGGGTCGTCGATGTGCGGCGGGGTTGTGGCACCACGAGATTCGTCGCCGTCCACGAGGCCGGCGGCGATCTCGTGGAGGAAATCGACGGTGGCCGCAGTGGGGCGCGGATCGGGCGGTGGAGTGCGGTGGGGCGCGGCGCCGGGGAGGCGGGCGGCTATGCGGTCGGCTATTTCCTGGACAGCGGGGGCGGAGCGGTGGTTGTGGCGCAGGATGATTCGGCGGTCGGCGGGTGCGCCGGGGTCTGCTGCGAAGCGAGGGTCGGCGCCGCGGAAGGTGTAGACGGCCTGGTCGGGGTCGGCGGCGATGACGGTGGTGGCGGCGCCGCTGCCCAGGGCACGAATGAGCTGGGCGGCATGGGGATCGAGGTGCTGGGCGTCGTCGGCGAGAATGCAGTGCAGCCGATTGCGTTCGGCGGCAAGGAGTTCGGGGTCGGCGTAGAAGGCGTCGAGGGCGGCGGTGACGAGTTCGGCGGCATCGAGGGCGGGAGCGCTGGCCTCGGGCACGTCCATGCCGACCGACCAGCGCAGCATCATGACCTGCTCGTAGCGTTCGGCGAAGCGCCCGGCGGCGACCCATTCCGGATGGCCGTGGGCGCGCCCGAGTTCGATGAGATCCTCGGGCCCCAGACCGCGTTCGGTGGCCCGAAGCATGAGGTCCCGCAATTGTTCGGCGAATCCGGCGGCGGGCAGCGCGGGATGCAGTCGTTCGGGCCATGCGGCGGCGCCGTCGGCGAGGTCGCCACGCAGCAGTTCGCGCACCACGATGTCCTGCTCGGATCCGGTGAGCAGGCGCGGCGGTGGATTGCCGTGTGCTGCCGCGAAGGAGCGCAGCAGCCCGAAGGCGTAGGAGTGGATGGTTCGCACCAGCGGCCCGCGGGTGGCGCCGGGCACCCCGCCCAGTTCCGGATCGGCCGCGGCGATGCGGGCGGTGATGGCGGCACGCACGGCGGTGGCGGCACGCTTGGTGTAGGTGAGCACCAGCACCGATTCGGGTGCTGCCCCGGCCAGGATGCGCGCGGCGGCCATATCGACCAGCAGTGCGGTCTTGCCGGTCCCGGGTCCGCCGAGCACCTGCCAGGGCTGCCAGCCGGGGTCGGCGCCGAGGTCGTCGAACAGCGGCCGGAGGGCGGCGTCCCACTCCCGTAAAGGGGTCTCCGCCTCGGCCCGGCGCACCAGTTGCACCGAGCTATCCGATCGCATCACGTGGGCTATTTCAACAGACCGCCCCGACAGATTTCGTTTGCCATGAGTTGGCCGTGCCGCCGATCACAGTCCGGAAGCTGTTCATATCGGACGCAGGCAGCAGAATGGGCAGCGTGGTGGAGCTTCATAGTCATCGTTTCGGTCCCCCGACCGGTCCGGTCGTGCTGGCGTTGCACGGGTTGACGGGCCACGGCCGGCGCTGGCAGGCGCTGGCCGACGAGCATCTCCCCGATGTCCGGATCATTGCACCGGATCTGCGAGGGCACGGGAGGTCGCCCGGCGTGCCGCCGTGGGATTTCGAAACTCTCGTGGATGATCTCGCGGCGCTGCTGGAGCACGAGACGAGCGAACCCGTGGTAGTGCTCGGGCATTCGTTCGGCGCGGCCACGGCGGTGCACCTGGCGCATCGCCGCCCGGAACTGGTGCGCGGGCTGGTACTGCTGGATCCGGCCATCGGCCTGGAACCCGAGCGCATGCTGACCATCGCGAATTCCATGCTGGCGGCACCGGATTACGAGAGCATCGAACAGGCCCGGTTCGACAAGCTGGAGACCTCCTGGGCCGAGGTGGACCCGGCGGTCCTGGACGCCGAGCTGACAGAGCACCTGGTGCCCACCGCGAACGGCCGCGTGGGCTGGCGGATGACCATGCCGGCGATCATCGCCTTCTGGGGTGAGATCGCCCGGGACTTCGTGCTGCCGCCACGCGAGCTGCCGACGGTCATGGTGCAGGCGATGAAGGTGAACCCGCCGCTGGTGTCTCCCGACTTCCGCGCAGCGCTCACCGCTCATCTGGGTGACCGGCTCACCGTCCACGAATTCGATTGCGACCACATGGTCGCGCAGGCGCGGCCGCTGCAGACCGCCGCGCTGGTCCGTGCCCTGCTCTGACCCAGGAGGCGCGAAATGCCAACCACCGAAGCCGAAGTCGAGCGAGTACGCGAATTGGTCGCGGCCATTCCGCCCGGCCGGGTCGCCACCTACGGAGACATCGCGGCCGCGGCGGGTCTGTCCACGCCTCGCACGGTCGGCTGGATCATGCGCACCGATTCCGCGGATCTGCCGTGGCATCGGGTGCTGCGCGCAAACGGCACGCCCGCACCACATTTGGCGCATCGGCAGCTGGCCGAGCTGGCGGCCGAGGGCTGCCCGATCGCGGACGGCCGGGTGGACCTGCGGCGTGCCCGTTTCCGGTTCGCCGGAACCTGATACGCGCCACCCGCCCGCCGGTTACCGTGAAAATATGTCCACCCGTCTGGCCTGCGTGGTGTTCGATGCGGTCGAGCCCAGGGCGGCGGCCCGGTTCTGGGCCGAGCTGCTGGGCTGGGAGGTGACGATGGATCGACCCGGCGAGGTCGATGTCGCCGCACCTGACCCGGACGCTCCGGACGTGGCGCTCGCCTTCCTCCCGTCGCGGCGGCCCAAGACCGCCAAGAACCGCATCCACCTGGATCTGTGCAGCCGCTCGCTGGATCATCAGCGGCTGCAGGTGGACCGGGCGCTGGCCCTGGGCGCCCGCCGGCTGGACATCGGCCAGGGCTCGGTGCCGTGGACGGTGCTGGCCGATCCCGAGGGCAATGAGTTCTGTGTGCTGGAGCCGCGTGAGCAGTACGTGGACACCGGCGCGGTCGCGGCCATCGTGATGGACACCCGGGACCCGTTGCGGCTGGCCGAGTTCTGGTCCGCCGCCTGCGGCTGGCCGCTCACCCACCGGACCGCCCGCTACGCGGGTATCCGGGCCGCCACCGGGCAGGGCCCGTGGCTGGAATTCCTGCTCGAACCGGCGGCGCCGGGTGGGCGCAGCCGTCTCCACCTGGATCTCGTCGCCTTCCCCACCGACGATCCCGTCGAGGAGGCGGCCCGGTTGCGGGCCGCGGGCGCGGTTCCGGTCGGCCCCGACGCACCGCCGTTCGGCGGTGAATCACCGGCTGTCGAGTCGGTCCTGGTCCTGGCCGATCCGGAGACCAATGAATTCTGTCTGCTACGAGCAACTGCCGATTGACGCTGCTGATCCCGACCGCTTCCCCGCGCGAGGATCAGGCAATTCCGTGCTCCGCGCTGAGCCGGATCACCCGGAGGGTCCGATCACCCTTCAGGCCGCGCCGCGCTCGTAACGACGGCGCTCGCGCGGCGAAAGACCGCCCCAGATGCCGAAACGCTGATCGTGGGTGACTGCGTAGTCGAGGCATTCCTTGCGTACCTCGCAGGAGAAGCAAATGCGCTTGGCCTCCCGGGTGGAGCCGCCCTTGTCGGGAAAGAATGCCTCGGGATCGGTTTGGGTGCACAGCGCCTGCTGGTGCCAGGTTTCGTTTTCGCCTCCATCGCGGCGGGCGAGGGATTCGAACATTGCGTCGAAATTGGTGAAAAGCAGCTTCACTTCCTCTATCCCTTCAATATGTATCGGAAAGAAAAACGCGCGGTATGTTTTATGCGTGGCCCATACCGCAGTCACCACTGACAGCGGCGAGGCGGGCCTGCTCACCATTGACGAAGATACGACGGGCATGCACGGCCGCCGGCGCATCCGACCACGGCGCGAGCGCGGTGGTGAACATGAGTTCGCACCAGCTCAATGCCGGAACCTCACCACACGCGAGGGTATTCAGCAGAGACAGTTCCTGGTCGCTGTCATTCCAGGCGGCGAAAAGCCAGGAGGCGTCCAGCCGGCCCAGGAATTCTTCGGCGTCTTCCGGAAGGCCGAGCGGAGCATCTACCGCGAGGTGAACCACGGCGGAAATCGCGTGGCGCATCCGCGCATCCAGGCCGACCCCGTCGTGCAGCAGCAGACCTTCGAGCGACTCCCGCAATCCCGCGCCGCGATCGATCCGGAAGTCGTTGCGTCGAGCTGCGGTGGTGGCGTCGAGCATATGTTTCCTCCCTTGATATTGCGCTTGTCCCAAAAGCGTCACGGCCTGATTAAAAGTGCCTCGCGATCTTGTTGTCCAGTTTTGAGGCAATCTAGGGCAAACCCCTAGCAGTACTGACACCGGCCAGTGTGGGTACCCGTCGGGAACCTCACCGAACGGTGCCCGGCACCACACGGGCAAACGTCTGGGGAGCGGCCACTTCCGCCGCTTAGGGTCTGACCATGCCTTATGTTCAATCAGGTTCAGCGACAGTTCATTACGTCACCAGCCAGATCAACGGCCCGACCTTGCTGCTCGCCCACGGGTTCTTCATGGACGAGTCGATGTTCGAGCCGATGCGCGAACCTCTGGCAGACGCCGGTGTCAACCTCGTAACGGTCGATGCGCGGTGCCATGGTCGCACCCGGTCACCCGATGGCGAACCGTTCAGCTATTGGGATCTGGCGGCGGACGGATTGGCGGTCCTCGATGAACTCGGAATCGAGAAGGCGGTCATCGGCGGAATGAGCCAGGGCGGCTACGCCGCATTGCGCATGGCATTGCTGGCGCCGGAGCGGGTGCAGGGCCTGGCCCTGATCGATACCGAGGCCACCGCGTGCAATCCGGCCGAATTGGCCTACTACCGTGAATTCTTCGAATGCTGGACCGGTCCGGAGCCGCTGGCCCCGCTGGTCGCCGAATTGGCCCCGCAGCTCATCGGCGGCACCGATCCGCGGCTGTGGCGCACCTGGACCAGCCGCTGGTACAGCTCCGATCGCCAGAGCATCGTGCTCGCCGCCCGGTGCCTGATGGACCGGCGCTCGGTACTGCATCGACTACCGGAGATATCCGCGCCCGCGCTGGTGGTGCGCGGTAGTCACGACGCCAACAGCACCGCCCAGAAGTCCGAGGCGTTGGCCACCGGGCTGGCCGGGGCCGACGGTGTGGTCACCATTCCGGGCGCGGGACACGGCGCGGCCTGGACTCATCCGGAAGTGGTTGCGCCGCTGCTGATCCGGCTGGTCGAGCGGTCCAACGCCCGGCGGGAGAACCGGCCGGCGCGGGCGCTGTCGACACCGTGGCCGCGGATGCGCGTGGGACGCGAGATCCAAGCCGCGCAGTGACGGGGAGCCTTCTTCCCCGAGTGTTCGAGGGAGCAGGCCGTGCCCATGGCGGTCACGGCCGGCGGATACTCACCCGGCCTCGGGCCAGCTCGGGATGCCGAGGAAGATCTGAATCTGACTGGGGTAGGCCGCATTGAAGACGCTGAACAGCTGCACCGCGATATCGAAGCGCCGGTTGCTCTCGCGGTCGCGCAGGCGCATGGTGGCGCGGGGCCGACCGTAGGCCGCGACGCCCTCGTCCCACATTTCCCGGAAAAGTCCGAAACGTCCGAGTTCTGCGAGAAATTCAACCGACCAATCGGTATCTCCAGAGCTCGCGATCAGACCGCGCAACCAGTGCACGGTGAGCCGGACCTCCTCCTCCCACTCGACCATGACCTCGCGGGCGGCCTCGTTACCCAGAAACCAGCGCAGGATATTGATGTCCCGCTCCAGCCCGGGGAAGGCACGGGAGTAGCTTTCGTTGCAGGCGAGCACATTCCAGCGGGTGTCGACGTAGGCGGCGAGATTTGGTTCGTGCAGGTCGAGGGCGCGGCGCATATCGTCGGTGATTTCACCGCGTAGTTTTTCCACGGTGGGGAATTCGCTCACGCCGAGTCCGGCCAGATCGAGCAGATGCCGGCGCTCGACGGCCGACAGCGGGGTTATTCGGTCCAGATATCGCAGCAGCGCATCCACCACTTCGCGGGTGGGGTGGCCGCGATCGCCCTTCTCCAAATGGCTGATGTAGCTGGCGCTCACGCCGGCATTGAACGCCAGCCTTTCTCGTGATACGCCTCGTGCATCACGCAGGCGGCGCAGCAGCAGTCCGAATGTCGGCGGCTTCAGATCGTCGGAGTCCCTATCCGGTTTCACGCCCAGCACCACGCCGTTCCCTCTCCGCAAACATTTAGCAAACTAATCTCATTGCTCCGGGTCCTCACAGCACCGAACAGTGGGACCCGGTGTGGCGCCCGGTGTGAACCGTGACGAACGCCGCGTACTCCGCCAGTTCTCAGGTCGGATACTGCCATATGAGATTGTTCTCAACGTTAAAACAAGACCATTTCTACTATGTGTCGTACCACATCTCATAACACAACGACTATCGGCAATTGCTTGGCAAGCGCAGGTTTCCGGGCGCGCCCAACAAGCTCTGAACAGCCTGCCACTACGATCTTCAACCATGCGCTGTGAACGAAGGACACACCCCTACCCCGGATCGGGCTCGTGACACCCGTCGACGCCATCGTGCTGGCCGGTGGAAAGGCCAGCCGGATGGGCGGGGTGGACAAGCCGGCCATCGTGGTCGGCGGGCAGTCCATGCTGGACGCAGCGCTGACGGCGGTCGCCGGCTGCGCACGCACCGTGGTGGTGGGCCCACATCGGCCCGAATTGTCGCCGGAAATCCTTCAGGCACAGGAGATACCGGCCGGAGCGGGCCCGGTGGCGGCCATTGCCGCAGGGCTGGGCGCCCTCGCCGGCTGTGAGTTCCCGGCCGCGCTGATCGTGGTACTGGCCGCCGACATGCCCTTCCTCACCGCCTCTGCGGTGGACGAACTGCTCTCCCACGCACGGGAATCCGGCAGCGACGCGGTCTTCGCCGCGGATTCCTCGGGCCGCCCGCAGTATCTGGTCGGGGTGTGGCGGCGCGCCGCCCTGGTCGCGGCGCTGAAAAACCTGGATTCCCTGGTGAATCAGCCGATGAAGGCGCTGGTGCCGGTGGAGACCGCCATGGTGGCGCTGCCCGGCGTGGACGACTGCGACACCCTCGAGGACGTGCGACGGGCCCGGACCGGGGCGGCGCGCACCGCCGCGCCGCTGTGGCTCGACGAGGCGCGGGATGTGCTGCGCGGGAGCATCTCCCCGCTGCCGGTGCGCCGCGCGGTGCTGCGCTCCGCGCGTGGGGCGACGCTGGCCGCGCCCTTGCTCGCGGCGGACGCCCTGCCGCGCTTCGATGTCTCGGCCATGGACGGTTACGCGGTGAGCGGCGACGGGCCCTGGCAGCTGCGCCGCGATATCGGTTTCGCGGGCGGCCAGCGGCCGGTGGGCCTGCTGGACGGCGAGGCGGTGCGGATCGCCACCGGCGCGCACGTGCCCGACGGTACCGGTTCGGTGGTACGCGACGAGTTCGTCCGCCTCGAGGCCGACGGGACGCTGTACCGGCTGCCGGACACTCCGATTCGCGAGGATGTGCGCCGGCGCGGCGAATACTGGCTCCCCGGTGCGGAAGTCGCCGCCGCGGGCACCCCGGTGACGGCGGCGCTGATCTCGGTGGCGGCCAGCGCGGAGGTCGCGGCGGCGGACGTGCGCGGCCCGGTGCGGGCGCGAATCGTCATGACCGGCGATGAGATTCGCGGCGAGGGGCCGCTGCACACCGGTCAGACCCGGGACTCGATCGGGCCCATCCTGCCCGATGTCCTGGGCTGGTACGGCGTAGCCACCATCGATCGGGTTCACCTGCGCGACACCGCGAATGCCTTCGACGAGGTGCTGGTCGCGGCCGCGGACTGCGATCTGCTGGTCATCGTGGGCGCGACCGGCGGCGGCGCGGCCGATCAGCTGCGCTCGGCGCTGGACCGCTCCGATGCCACGATGCTGCTGCGCCGCCTGCGCCTGCGCCCCGGGGGTTCCACGGTGGCGGCGCAATTGGCCTCCGGCACAGTCGTTCTGGGGCTGCCCGGTAATCCGTTCGCGGCGATCGCCACTCTGCTCACGCTGATCGGCGCCACGGTCGAGGGTCTGACGGGCGCGACCCCGGCTCACCCGATCGTGGGCCCGCTGGTGAACGCCGCCGAGCTGACCGCGCCGGTCGCGCGCATCGTCCCGGCCCAGGCGCTGCCCGGAGGCGGCTTCCGAGGCGATCTCCGGCTGCGCACCGCGCATCTGGCCGATCTGCTGCACCGCGACGGCATCGTGGTCGTCCCGGCCGACGCGGCGGACGGCGCGCCGGCCGAATTCATCCCGCTGCGTGGGTGATCCGGTCCGCTGGTAAAGCGTCTCGATCACCAGTCGTCGAGCTCGGCGCGGTTGAGATCCATCGGGCGGTGATGAGTTCGGCGCTGATGCCCCGCCACGGCACGCCCTGCGGACAGCGTTCCAGGAAGCCCGCGCCGATGAGGTTGTCCACGTCGAGCAGGCTGGTGCCCATGGGGATGCGGCCGACCTGTTCCACGCCGCTGGCCACCGCGATCTCGCAGTCCCCGGCGACAAGTCGCCAGTACTCCAACGGCATCCAAGATCCCCCACCCCGGTAGGCGAGCAGAAGCGCTGCACTCCAGCGGATTTGCGGTGGTGCGCCTCACCCGTACCGGGTGAAGCGGGTTCAGCCGGGGAGCCCGAGCACTGTCAGCAACTGCCCGGGGTAGGCGGTGCTGTCGAGCCTGCCGTGCTGGGCGTGGACTTTGCGCCGCAGCCCGGTCACCGGATTGCGCAGCTGCACGGCCCAGACATGCGGTGCGAACTCCACGCCGCCCTCGGACCAGGCCTGCCGGAATTTCGGGAATTCTCCGAGATCATGAATGAGATCGGCGAATCCGTCGGTATTGCCCGATCGCCCGATCAATCCGCGCATCCAGCGGGTCACCCGGCGGGCATCGGCCTCCCAGTTCACTATGACCCGGGTCGCCAGCTCATTGCCGAAGAACCAGCGCAGCATATTGCCGTCCTCGGTCAGGCCCGGGAAGGCGGCGTCCCAGCTGTCATTGCTGGCCAGCAGGTTGGCGCGAATGTCGATCAGGGCGGCCATATTCGGGCTGTGCAGTTCCAGGGCCCGCATCATCTCGGGTGTGATCGCCGCGCGCAGTTCCTTCGGGGAGGGAAGCTCACCCGATCCCAGGCCCACGAGGTCGCCGAGCTGGCGGCGATCATCAGTGGAGAGCGGGTCCAGCCGGTGCAGATAGCGGGTGAGCGCCTCGACCACTTCCCGGGTCGGGTTGCCGCGGTCGCCTTTCTCCAAATGCGTGATGTAACTCGCGCTCACACCGGCGTTGAATGCCAGGCGTTCGCGGGAAACACCGCGATTGTCGCGCAGGCGGCGGAGCAGGCTTCCCAAGGTAGGTGCTTCGAGTTCCGGAAAATCCTGTCCATATACCGCTTTCGCGCCCACCTGGTTCCCTTCTGTACGGAATCCCGGCAGCCCACCCAGCCTCCCGGTGGAGGCAGCGCCGAGATCTCCTTCGAGACGGATACTTACACAGATTCGGATACGACCCGTTCTGCGCGGCAAATCCAGTTAGTATCACCGGATACTCCTATTGGTATAAGTTCCGGTGTGTCCGTGGCTGTCAGCGCGGAATGGTGCTCCCCAAATTACTCTCAGGCCCCCAACGCGAGGGGCACTTGCGTGGACACGATTTCGTCTCGGCGGGCGCGGGCCGGATCCGGGGCGGGAACCGCGTCCAGCAGGCGCCGCGCGCACTCCTCCCGCGGATGCTGGAAAAGGGCCGTGACCGGGCCTGATTCGACTGTACGACCCTCCCGCGGCACCACCGCGCGGTCGGCCACCTGATGCACGACGCCGAGATCGTGACTGATGAACAGGCAGGCGAATCCGTATTCGGCGCGCAGATCGGCGAACAGTTCGAGCACCTGCGCCTGCACCGACACATCCAGCGCACTGGTCGGCTCGTCCGCCACCAGCAGTCGTGGCGCGAGGGCCAGCGCCCCGGAGAACGGGATCAGACTTCCGTGGAGGATGGCGTTCGACAGGGTCTCGACGGCGGCCGCCAATTCGGCGATGCCGCACGTGTCGAGTCATTCCCCCTTCGAACTCATGCACTGATTCCATCGCGAGCCCCCAGCACATCGGAGCCCGAAATGTCCTGCATACCTGCGTAATTCGACTAGTCATTCACTAAATTGCCGCTCTCCCAGTCAATTTCAACGACCGAACAGCTCCCCTTCTTGGCGCCGGTGACGGCGGTGACGTGTTCGCGGCGGCTGGTGTAGGAGAGTGCGTCGAAGGCAGCTTGGGCGCCCACCGCGTGCAGGACCGCGGCCGGGTCGTCGGGAATGGTGAGGGCGCGGTCGGCGGTGTCGCGTTCGACGGTTACCGCGACCTGGTCGCCGGGGCCCTTGCCGAGTTCGGCGCGGATGGCCTTCAGCAGGCCGAGGCAGGGGCCTGCGTTCATGTTGGCGATGGAGCCGCGGTAGGGGATGCTGTCGAAGGTCGCCTGGACGGGGATGCGGCCGCCACCGCCGAGGGCGGTGATGATGCCGGGGGAATGGGAATGTATGCACCGCCGTTTGCCGCGGTCT
Organism: Nocardia sp. NPDC101769; assembly: GCF_044766925.1. Classification (NCBI taxonomy): domain Bacteria; kingdom Bacillati; phylum Actinomycetota; class Actinomycetes; order Mycobacteriales; family Nocardiaceae; genus Nocardia; species Nocardia sp. NPDC101769. The sequence goes on from NZ_JBIWMX010000009.1 coordinate 96,765, forward strand.
CGATCACGCCGTCGAATCGTTGGATGGGTGCACGATATAGCGATCACTCAGCAATCCAGCGGTGTGTTAACAAATATTAAGTAACCGAGAACCGACCGTTTCGGAAGCTTCACCGCTACTGTCCCGGAAGCCCCTTCCGAGAACTTGTTTCACTGCCTGCGAGGTAGTTTTCCCAGGTCGCGACCGCAAGGTGTGACCTCGGCCGCTACCCCGCAGTGACCGGAACATTGCGGCGATCTCACAGCTCACAAATGCGCTTCGAGCATTGTGAGCAAACCGTTTTGATGCCTCCCCCGGCGTCCCTACAGTCGAGCCAGCAGCCCGGTTTTCCAGCTCGAAGGGGGCGTTATGGCTATTACGCAGAACGGACACTCGTCCGCCGATGCGCTGCTTCGACTGGGGAAGTACTTCAACCGCGGCGAAGTGTCCGGTGACCTGCGCACCCTGCACAAGGTGGGCGGGCGCGAGGCCGACGAGTTCTACCGGGATCGGTGGTCGCACGACAAGGTGGTGCGGTCCACGCACGGCGTGAACTGCACCGGTTCGTGCTCGTGGAAGATCTATGTCTCCGACGGCGTGATCACCTGGGAGTCGCAGCAGACCGACTACCCGAGCGTCGGTGCCGACAAGCCGGAGTACGAGCCGCGCGGCTGTCCCCGTGGCGCGTCGTTCTCCTGGTACACCTACTCCCCCGCGCGCATCCGCTACCCGTACGTGCGTGGCACGCTGCTGGAGCTGTACCGCGACGCCAAGACCCGGCTCAAGGACCCGGTGCTGGCGTGGGAGTCCATTGTCGAGGACGCGGACCGGGCCAAGGCCTACAAGTCCGCCCGCGGCAAGGGCGGGTTCGTGCGCGCCGAATGGTGGGAAGCCGCCGAAATCGCCGCCGCCGCACACGTTTACACGATCAAGAAGTACGGCCCCGACCGCGTCGCGGGCTTCTCGCCGATCCCGGCCATGTCCATGGTCTCGCATGCCGTGGGCGCCCGGTTCATCTCGCTGATCGGCGGCTCGATGCTGTCGTTCTACGACTGGTACGCCGACCTACCCGTCGCCTCGCCACAGGTGTTCGGCGACCAGACCGACGTGCCCGAGTCCGCCGACTGGTTCGACGCCGGCTACCTGATCATGTGGGGCTCGAACGTCCCGGTCACCCGAACCCCGGACGCGCACTACATGACCGAGGCCCGCTACCGCGGCCAGAAGGTCGTGGTGGTCTCCCCCGACTACGCCGACAACACCAAGTTCGCCGACGAATGGGTGCCCGCGCGCCCGGGTACGGACGCCGCCCTGGCCATGGCCATGGGTCACGTGGTGCTGCGAGAGTTCTTCGTGGACAAGCAGACTCCATACTTCAACGACTACGTCAAGCGCTACACCGATCTGCCGTACCTGGTGGTGCTGGACGAGCACGAGGGCGGCTGGTCCACCGACGGCGACTACAGCGGTCACACCTTCACGCCCGGCAAGTTCCTCACCGCCGCCGATCTCGGCCGCACCGGTGAGGGCGTCGAGCACCAGACGGTGCTGCTGGATGCGGACGGCAGTCCGCAGGTGCCAAATGGCTCGCTCGGCCACCGCTTCAACGAGGCGGGCAAGGGGCGCTGGAATCTGGACCTGGGGGACACCGATCCCCTGCTGACCCTGCACGGGCGCACCGATGATGTTGCGGCTGTGCAGTTCCCCCGCTTCGATGGTGGTGGGCGGGATGGCGACACAGTGGATGTCCTCACCCGTGGCGTGCCGACCACCGTCATCGCGGGACGACGGGTGACGACGGTGTTCGACCTGCTGCTGGCGCAGTACGGCGTAGCCCGGTCCGGCCTGCCCGGCAGCTGGCCGACCGGCTATGACGATGCGACCCAGCCGTACACTCCCGCCTGGCAGGAGTCGATCACCGGCGTCCCCGCCCAACAGGCCGAACGCCTCGGACGCGAATTCGCCGACAATGCCGAGCGTTCCAAGGGCCGGTCCATGATCCTCATGGGCGCGGGCACCAATCACTGGTTCCACTCCGACCAGATCTACCGCTCCTTCTTCACCCTGACCCTGCTCACCGGCTGCCAGGGCGTGAACGGCGGCGGCTGGGCGCATTACGTGGGCCAGGAGAAGTGCCGCCCGGTGACCGGTTGGGCCACACTGGCTTTCGCCTCGGACTGGCAGCGGCCGCCGCGGCAGATGCAGGGCACCGTGTTCTGGTACCTGGCCAACAACCAGTGGCGCTACGACCCGTTCACCTCCGAATCGTTCGCCTCGCCGCTGAGCAAGGGCACCTTCGCCGGGCGCACGGCCGCCGACAACATCGCGCTCGCAACCCGTCTGGGCTGGATGCCGTCGTATCCGACGCTCAACCGCAACCCGCTCGATCTCGTCGACGAGGCCGAGCAGGCAGGCAAGACCCCCGCGGATTACGTGGTGGACGGCCTGAAGTCGGGCGATCTCCGCTTCGCCTGCGAGGATCCCGACGCGCCCGAGAACTTCCCGCGCGTGCTGACGGTGTGGCGCGCCAACCTGCTGGGTTCCTCCGGCAAGGGCAACGAGTACTTCCACAAGCACCTGCTCGGCGCGGACTCCAACCTGCAGACCACCGAGACCACCGGGGTGCGGCCGCAGGAACTGGAATGGCGCGACGAGGCCGCCACCGGCAAGCTGGATCTGCTGATGTCGATGGACTTCCGCATGACGTCCACGACCCTGTTCTCCGACATCGTGTTCCCGGCCGCCACCTGGTACGAGAAGCACGACCTGTCCTCCACCGACATGCACCCGTTCGTGCACGCCTTCTCCCCGGCCATCTCCCCGCCATGGGAGGCCAAGACCGATTTCGAGGCCTTCCACCGCATTGCCCGCGGGTTCTCCTGGCTGGCAGAGAAGCACCTGGGGGTGCGCCGGGACCTGGTCGCCGTGCCGCTGCAGCACGACACCGCCGACGCGCTGGCGCAGGCCGGCGGGCGGGTGCTGGACTGGAAGCACGGCGAATGCGAAGCCATTCCGGGTGTCACCATGCCGAAACTCGTTGTCGTCGAACGTGACTACCCCAACGTCGCGGACAAGATGGCCGCGTTGGGTCCGTTGGTCGAAACGCTGGGACTCACCACCAAGGGTGTCACCACTCTGCCCGATGTCGAGGTAGATTACCTGCGCGGCGTCAACGGCACTGTGGTTTCCGGTGTCGCGCAGGGCCGTCCGTCCCTGGCCAAGGACACCCACGCGGCCGAGGCGATCCTGGCACTGTCCGGCACCACCAACGGCCGGCTCGCGGTGGAAGGGTTCCATGCGCTCGAACGGCGCACCGGAACCGAGCTGGCCGATCTGGCTGCCGAACACGAGGGGAAGCGAATCACCTTCGCCGACACGCAGGCCCGGCCCGTTCCGGTGATCACCTCACCGGAATGGTCCGGGAGCGAGACGGGCGGGCGCCGCTATTCGCCGTTCACCATCAATGTGGAGCGGTCCAAGCCCTGGCACACGCTGACCGGGCGGCAGCACTTCTATCTCGACCACGACTGGATGATGGAGCTGGGCGAGCAGCTACCGATCTACCGGCCGCCGCTGGACATGACCGCGCTCTTCGGCGAGCCGAAAATTGGACACTGTGCCGAGCCGGGTATCGGCAAGGCGAGCGGGAACGGCGTGACCGTGCGGTATCTGACGCCGCACTCGAAGTGGTCGATCCACTCCGCCTACCAGGACAACCTGCACATGCTGACGCTCTCGCGGGGCGGTCAGGCGATCTGGATGTCGGACAGGGACGCCGCGAAAATCGGTGTCGCCGACAATGATTGGATCGAGGCCATCAACCGCAACGGCATTGTGGTGGCGCGCGCGATCGTGTCGCACCGCATGCCGGAGGGCACGGTGTTCATGTATCACGCCCAGGACCGCGCGGTGAACGTGCCGCGCATCGAAGGCACCGCGGATGTCAAGCAGGGCAAGGGTAAACGCGGTGGTATCCACAATGCGCTGACCCGGATCATGATCAAGCCCTCGCACCTCATCGGTGGCTATGCGCAGCAGTCGTTCGCGCTGAACTACCACGGCCCCACCGGAAATCAGCGCGACGAGGTCACCACGATTCGCAAACGCTCGCAGGAAGTGGAGTACTGATATGCGTGTGATGGCGCAACTGGCCATGGTCATGAACCTGGACAAGTGCATCGGCTGCCACACCTGCAGCGTCACCTGCAAGCAGGCCTGGACCAACCGTTCCGGCACCGAGTACGTGTGGTTCAACAATGTGGAAACCCGTCCGGGACAGGGCTATCCGCGTCGCTACGAGGACCAGGAGAAGTGGAAGGGCGGCTGGACCCTCGACAGGAAGGGCCGGCTCACCCTCAAGTCCGGGTCGCGCATGAAGCGGCTGCTCAATATCTTCGCCAACCCGGACCTGCCCACGGTGTCGGACTACTACGACCCGTGGAGCTACGACTACGACAATCTGCTGTCGGCGCCGCAGATGGACACCACGCCGGTGGCGCGGCCCAAGTCGCTGATAACCGGTGAGGACACCAACGTCACCTGGGGCGCGAACTGGGACGACTCGCTGGGGTCGGGCCCCGAGCAGGTGGGTAAGGACCCATTGCTGGCCAAGCTCTCCGAGCAGGTCAAGCTGGAGTTCGAAGAAACGTTCATGTTCTACCTGCCGCGCATCTGCGAGCACTGCCTCAACCCCTCGTGTGCCGCGTCGTGCCCCTCGGGTGCGATCTACAAGCGCGCCGAGGACGGCATCGTGCTCGTCGACCAGGACAAGTGCCGCGGCTGGCGCCAATGCGTCACCGGATGCCCGTACAAGAAGATCTACTTCAACCACAAGACCGGCAAGGCAGAGAAGTGCACGTTCTGCTACCCGCGTGTGGAAGTCGGCATCCCCACCGTCTGCTCCGAAACCTGCGTCGGGCGACTGCGCTACATCGGCGTCATGCTCTATGACGCCGACAAGGTCCTCGAAGCCGCCTCGGTGCAGAACGACCAGGACCTCTACCCGTCGCAGCTGGGCGTGTTCCTCAACCCCCACGACCCCCGCGTCATCTCCGAGGCCGAAGCCGCCGGCATCTCCCCGGAATGGATTCAGGCCGCCCAGGATTCACCGGTCTACAAGCTGATCGTGGACTACCAGATCGCGTTGCCGCTGCATCCGGAATACCGGACCATGCCCATGGTCTGGTACGTGCCGCCGCTGTCGCCGGTGGTCGACACCCTGACCCAGACCGGGCACGACGGGGAGAACCGCAACAACCTCTTCGGCGCCATCGACGCCCTGCGAATCCCGTTGGAGTACCTGGCCGAACTGTTCACCGCCGGTGAAATCGGCCCGGTCCGCGCGTCGCTGCAGCGGTTGGCGGGGATGCGGTCGTTCATGCGCTCGATCAACCTCGGCCAAGAACCCGACCTCTCCATCCCGGACGCGGTCGGGCTCGAACCCGAAGAGATCGAAGCCATGTACCGGCTGCTCGCCATCGCGAAATACGAACACCGGTACGTGATCCCCTCGGGCGCGACTTCGCGTGCCCACGAACTGGATTCGCTTGCTACCGGTTGTTCCCTGGACACCGACGGCGGGCCCGGCATGACGGCCTTCGACTACATGGCCGACAAGTTCCACCTCACCGACACCAACGACGCTTCCCCCGACCGGAAATCCAACCGGATCAACCTGTTGAACTGGGACGGCAAGAGCACGAAAGGCTTGGTGCCCACCGAAAACGGCACCAATGGCTCCGGTGCCGATGGCCACGGCGGGAACGGAGCGAACGGCAGCGGCGCCGTCGCATCCACCGCCACGTCCGGCAACGGCAACGGAAACGGCAATGGCCACCATGGTTCCGGCATCGACGGCGTCAGCAACGGCGCTACCGCCGCCGAGCCGGAACCCACCGGAGCCACACGATGAACCTGCTGAGATTGCGCCGGCGCACCGCACCCGCCGTTACCGCGCACGAGGACGATCGACGGCACGCGTGGCGGCTGACCGCGCTGTCGCTCGACTACCCGCACCCGCGGACCCGCGCCAGGATCGACGAACTCGACGCCGCCGCACCGGAATCCACCGGAGTCACGCGATGAGCCTGCTGAAACTGCGGCGACGGCCCGAACCCGCCGTCGCCATGAGCGAACGTGATCGGCGGCTGGTGTGGCGGCTGGGCGCGCTGCTGCTCGACTATCCGAGCGCGCAGACCCTGGCCATGCTCGACGAACTCGACGCCGCCGCAGCGGAATTGCCGGACACCGTGCGTCCGCTGCTGGACGGGTTCCTCGCGCACCTGCGCACCGGCGATGCGATCGCGCTTGCCCAGGAGTATGTCGAGACCTTCGACATGCGCCGCCGGGCCAGCCTGCACCTGACCTTCTACGCCTACGGGGACACCCGCAAGCGCGGGATGGCGCTGCTGCGTTTCAAGCACGCCTACCGGCATGCCGGGGTCGAGCTCGGCGACGAGGAACTGCCCGACCACCTGCCCGTGCTGCTCGAATTCGCCGCCACCGTCGATCCTGTCGGCGGCGAACGACTGCTGGGCGAACATGTCCCGGTGCTGGAACTGCTGCGGTTGTCGCTTTCCGACAGCGGATCTCCCTACGCCGGGGTGCTGGCGTCGGTGGTGGCGACCCTGCCACCGGTCACCACCGCCGACCGCCGGCGCATCGCCGAACTCGCCGCCCAGGGCCCGCCCGAAGAAGCTGTGGGCATTGGCGGCACCGCCGCTGGACTCGAGCCCTTCGCCATGGACCCGCTCGCCTTCACCGGATCGGAGGCCCGCCGATGAGCTCCGCGCTCTGGCTGATGCTGCCCTACATCGCGTTCACGTCGTTCGTGCTCGGGCACCTGTGGCGCTATCGCACCGACCAATTCGGCTGGACCACACGGTCTTCGCAGGTGTACGAGTCGTGGCTGCTGCGTCTGGGCAGCCCGCTGTTCCACTTCGGCATGCTCGGGGTGATCGGCGGGCACGTGCTCGGCGTGCTCATCCCGCAGTCCTGGACCGACGCCGTCGGCATCTCCGAGGAGACCTATCACGTGGTCGCCGTCTCTGCGGGATCCGTTGCGGGCGTGGCGGTCATCGCCGGGATCGGCATCCTGCTCTACCGCCGCGTCACCGTCCCCGCCGTCCGTCAGGCCACCACCACCAATGACAAGGTGATGTACATCCTGCTGGCCGCCGCCCTGATCACCGGTCTACTCAACACCGTCGGCAGCAACCTGCTCTGGGGCACCTACAACTACCGCGAGACCGTCTCCCCCTGGTTCCGCAGTATTTTCACCCTGCACCCGCACCCCGATCTCATGGTCGGCACCCCCTGGACCTTCCAGGCGCACGGCCTGATCGTGTTGTCCCTCATCGCCTTCTGGCCCTACACCCGCCTGGTCCACATGTTCTCCGCGCCCATCGGCTATCTGGTCCGCCCGTACGTGGTGTACCGCGCCAAGCCGAAGAAGTCCGCGGACAAGACCCGCTACGCGCGCGCCTGGGATACCCCCGCCATTCCTCGTCGCTGAGACACCGGGCGTGCATCGATTCATCGATGGCGCCCGGTCCCGGCCGGTGTTATGGCTCGGCGCGGATGCGGACGGGTGTTCTTCTACGCCGAGCGGCTCGACAAAGTGCGGGCCGCGATGAAGTCGACGACGTCCTGAGTGCGCGAGTCGGGCTGCTCCCGCGCTGCGCGCGTCAGCTGTCCACCGGTGAACGTTCGGAATGTCCGCGTCCGCGCCACAGTGGCCGTACTCCCGGGCATCGCCCGCAGACCAGCCGCGCGAACCGACAGGACGATGTAGCTGCCATCCGCCCGGCATGCGGCGCGTCGCAACGAACACGCCGTCACTAACGGAGGTAGGGGACGGGCTGGACCCAATGAAATCCGCGCGAGATCAGCCGGAACCGGTCGAGGTCGACGCGGGTCAGGCGCAGATGCACCGGACGGCCGGCCAGCTGACCGTTCAATATCAGCTGATCGGGCTGGGGCTGTTCATAGTTCAGGACCGCGAGCTTCCACTGGTGCGCCGGATCCCTCGTAATGGTCACGGTGTGCAGATCGGTATCGATCTCCACCGGGAATGACACCAGCGAGTCGTCCATGCGCTGGGCGGTCACGCCCTGCGGGACGTCGAAGATGAGACGGCGGGAGCGGTCCAGTGGACCTGCGAGCTGCCCATCCGGTGGCGAGGACCGGAAGTCGACCAGCGCCGGGACCTCCTGGCCCGCGACTGTATATTCGGTGACGTTCCAGATCCCGTACAGCGGCGAGTGCGGCCGGCCGTTCCCGTACGCCTGCCAGGCATCATGGCCCTCGGCGAGAGTTGCGAGGAATATCCACACCCCCAGAATCGCCTGTGCCGCCACCAGGATTCGTCGCCCGCGCACCGAGGAGACCAGCGGCTCGGGCACGCGCACCGGCACTGCCCGGCCGACCAGAGCCCGGACGGTGCGTCCGATATCCGGGGCCGCCAGCACCGTCGCATACACCAGCAGCTCACCGGAGAGGATCTTCACCGGCACATCGAAGGTGAGGTTGAGCAGGAACACCTGGAGGGTCACCACGACCGACAGGAGCGCACCCAGTCCCGCGGTGAACGGCAGGATCAGCAGCAGACCCGCGGTGACTTCCGCTGCACCCAAGGCGATTTCGTACGGCTCAGAGCTGGCCGTCTGCGACCACAACACCGCCATCGGGCTGAGATCGCCGAACGGCTCCACCAGCCGGTCCAGCGCGAACGCCATCTGCGACGGCAACAGTTTCGTGACGCCGTACAGCAGCAGGGCGCTCATCAGGGCCAGACGTACCACCATCCGGAACCACGCGTACAGCCGCACATAGTCCGGCCGCCGCCGATCCAGCACCGACCACACCGCCGTGACCGGCGCCGCGACGACCAGCAGGGTGAAAATCGACACCCAATTCGCCGCGGTATCACCGCTTCCCGTGAACGACCAGTCGACATGGACGCCGAAGATATGCTTCCCCAGCCAATCCGTGAGCGGATGCAGTGCTGTCCATTTCGCCACACCCATCACGGTCTGCTGCGAGACTCCTACCGACCGCAGCAGCATGTGCAGCACCCATACCCCGGCCATTCCAACGCCCAGCGTCACGAATGAATACCGGAACACCATCCGCCGCAACGGACTCCATCGCGGCTCACCCGTCCCCGCGACGTCCGCCTTGACGGCCGACTGCACAACCACGCCGATTCCTCCGAGAGCTACCGCAACTGATTACCCTGCGGCGCTGAACGTTAGGTCAGCGAACGGCCGGCTCGTACCCGCCAAATCCCTTGCCCCTGCACCCCTTGCCCCCGGGATCGGGGCCAGAGGTGGCGCCGGCCGACGGCCCCGGCTGGGCGCAGCCTGCGTCGAAGGCTGATCGTGCGCTAGCTCTTCGCCCGGGCGTCCCGCTTCGAGTCTGATCCAGCGCAATGGCGGGCGGGCGCTGACGGACCTGCCCGCCCTGCCCTGTCTCGGATGCGGACGGGTGTTCTTCTACGCCGAGCGGCTCGACAAGGTGCGGGCCGCGATGAAGTCGACGACGTCCTGGGTGCGGGGGTCGGGCTGTTCCCGCGCCGCGCGCGTCAAGCGATCCAGAGCGTCGTCGAGGCGGGAACTCGGGCCGTGCTCGGCGAGCAGGACGGCAATGGCCTCCCAGGTGGCGGCGGTCGGATTCGGTTGCGCCAGTAGCTCTTCGAGATAGCCGTCGGGGTCGAGCAGGCGCAGCGCGCGGCGGGCGTGGGCGTGGACGCGCCGGGGCAGCTCTGCGCGGATGAGGTCGATATCGCCGGGCTGGACGTGACCCGGCTGGTCGGGGTCGAGGCGCACCGACCACAGCTGGTCCGGGTCCTCGGGCAGACCCTCGCCCGGGAGCAGGCCGGGCCCCGCCGCGGTCTCGATCGCGAGAGGCGCACGGCCCAGGCGTTCGTTGCGCCAGTTGCGGAATTCCCACCACGCGGTCGGGGTCGCCCAGGCGCCCAGCCCGAATCGGAGCATCTGCTGTCCACCGGTGAATGTCCGGAATGTCCGCGTGCGCGCCACGGTGGCCGTACCGCCGGGCATCACCCGCACCCAGGTCGGCTCGGCCCCCTCAAACCCGTACGGCTGCAGCAGTTTTCCTGTATCGCGCATCAGGCGGCGCAGCGCCGACTCCGGTTTGACCATCCCCGCAGACTAGCCGCGCGAACCGACAGGATCCCGCACCTCCCCATCCGCCCAGGATTCCGCGCGTCGCGCGGGACACGCCGCGCAGGCACACCGGGTGTGCCTGCGCGATCAGGTCATCCGGACGGGCAAGGGCACCGTCAGTGGCCGGACCAGATGTCGTTCACCGTGGCCGCGTAACCGTCGTTGTTGGTCAGGGGCTTCAGGCCCAGGGCGGTGTCGATCGTACGGAGCAAGCCGTACTGATCGGTGCGCTGGGAGCTGGTGTAGCCGGGCTTCACGGTGTTCTGCGAGCCGAGCACGATGGTCGGGACCCGATTGGGGAACAGCGGGCCGAACGCCTTGGTGGCACCCTCGTCCCAGGTCAGGATGAGCAGCGAGCGCTGCTGCTTCCAGGCCGGGGAGTTCAGGATGGTGGGCAGGGTGGTGCTCAGCCAGCTGTCACCCGAGGCGACGCCGCAGCCCTCCATGTTGTGGCATTCATTGGCGGCGAACCACACGAAGTTCGGGGTGGTGGCGGCGGATTGCAGGTCGGTCGTCATCTGCGTGAGCGGCTGCAGGTGCGCCGCGCAATAGCCCTGGTTGGACTTCATGTTCTGGAAGTACAAGAACGGCAGGTCATCCGGGTAGTACTGGCCGTGGGATGCCTGGTCGCAATTGCCGTTGGCCTCTTCGGCGTAGCCCTTCCAGCTCTTGCCCGCCGCGTCCACACTGTTGCCGATGTGGCGCGCGTCGAGGGTCGTCGTACCCACGCTGTTGTCGACCAGCCCGTACAGTCCGCCCGCCGCCAGCGCGACATAGTTCGGATCGCTCGGATGCGTCGTGGCGTAGGACTGGCTCAGCGTCGCGCCCTGCGGCCGCAGGCCGTTGATGTAGGGGGCCAGTGGATTACCGATGATTCCGGTGAGCCCGTCGTAATCCTGGTTCTCCATGTAGACCACGAAGACGTGGTCGTAACCAGGCACCGTCGAGGCGGGCGCGGTCAGCTTCGGCGCGGGCAGTGCAGCGCCGATGGTGAACGACAGGTTGTCGGCGTAGCCGTCGTTGGTGTCGCCGTAGGTCCAGGTGAAGTTCAGCTGGATCTTCACCGCGCGCGTGCCCTTCGGCAGGGTGCCCTTCGTATCACGCTGCAGCAGACCTGTTTTCAGGCCGCGATCGATGCTGCTCACGTCATCGCACTCGGCGGAACCGAGCTGGGACCCCGATGCGCTGAGGAACGTCGCCGTCATGTTGACCCGATCGTCCTGGGCACCGTACCCGCCCAGCCAGCCATTGAGATCGAAGCTCACGCCACCCTGGTCGATGGCCGCACCCGCGGCCGAGACGTTGATGGTCTGATCCATCTCGGCATTACCGGTGCCGCCGCCGGCGAAGAACTTCGAACCCCGGTTCGACGGACCCGGCGAGGACGCGTCCGGCCATCCAGGCTGCCCGTAGCACACCGCATTCGGCTCACCGTAGCCGATATTCCAGCCCGGCAGGGTCATGCCGTCCAGCCCCTTCGGCGAGCACTGTGCCACCGCCTCGGCATCGCCATCCACGATCAGGTTCGGGCTCGTGACCGCGGCGTGCGCCACGGTCGGTGTGACAGCCGAGCCCCCGAGCACGGCCAGTGCGGCCGCCGCTGCGATAGCGAATGGTTTGCTGCGATAGTCTCCAACGCCGTTGTGGCGCATACATGTTCCTTTGCGAGTCGACACCGAAATGCGCTCCGAATGAAACATGTTTCAGATGTCGACTCGCCCTGCCACCCATGGCCAGGCGATGAACACCGCCCACCGAATGGACACGCGTTCACCGCATGGAAACGCTACTGCCGCAAGCAGTTCGCGCAGCGGATGCTAACCCTTCGCCCGGGCGTCCCGCTTAGAGCGGGCGAAGTTGCGCATGATCGGCAGGTCGACCCAGTGGTAGAGCACCGCGGCGATGGCGGTGGAGAGGACCAGGCACAGCAGGGAGAAGCCCGCCCAGCCGAGAATGCCGAACTCCTTGCCGCCGATCAGGTATCGGGTGACCAGGACCATGACCGGGAACTGGATGAGGTAGAAGGCGAAGGACACATTGCCCAGCCACACCATGCGCGGGTGGGCGTTGAGGCCGCGGATGCCGGCCAGGTCTCGCGCCGCCATGGTGGCGACCACCGCGGTCATCGGGGGGAGCAGCAGCACGGACATCTTGTAGTTCACCGGCACCACCCAGGTCGCCGCGTACGCGACGGTCAGCGCCAGCAGCGGCCAGGCGAGATTCGTATTGCGCCAACGACCTTCGAGCACCATGCGGGCCGCCAGCACCCCCAGGAAGAACTCCGGCAGGCGGGACAGCGGGAAGGTGTAGCTGAGCCAGTACGACGGAGACACCGGGATGTCGGGCTGCTGGAACCAGGCCGGGGAGGCGTGCAGTTCGTAGTACGGCGACGTGTTGCCCGGAACCAGGCGCGGCGCAAAGGCATTCGCGATGCCCTTCGGGCCGTCCACCCAGAGGAAGTACGAGGTGTGCAGCGCGACGATGCCCAGCATCAGCAGGCCCATGGCCAGCAGCAGCCGGCGGGTCGGGATCCGCGTGATGAGCGGCAGCAACAACGGAAAGCTCAGGTAGAACAGCATTTCCGCGGCCAGCGACCAGGACGGCACATTCAAGCCGCCGACCGTGGTCCACTTCGGCACCCAGGTGTGCACCAGCAGCAGGTTCGGCACCCACACCACAGCGCGGTGCAGCGGCACACTCGCGACCACGATGAACGCGGCGGCCGCCAGCAGGTGTGTCGGGTAGATCTTCAGTACCCGCCGCCGGTAGAAGCCACTCACCGACATGCCCGGCCGGAACGACCAGTAGATGATGAAGCCGGACAGCACGAAGAAGAAGGTGACGCCCGCGGCCCCGAGCTGCATCGGGATCCACTCGTGGATGTGGCGGAACAGCGCCGACTTCTGGAACGGGTAGACCGGCAGGAACACCAAGGCGTGCAATACGAATACCGCGAACGCCGCCCACCACCGCGCGCCGGTCAGCGAGGGCAGCGCGGGCCGCTCCCGCCGGGCGCGCTCGGCGACGGACTCGGTGCGGCCCTCGGTCCGGGCGGGCTCGGCGGCCCGGACCGGTTCGGCGGCCCGGGTGGACGGGGCGGGCTGGAGAAGCTGCGTGGCGTACTGCTCCACCCCGAGCGCGGCGGAGGCCTCGCGCGGGGCGACTTCGGGTGGGCGGGTCATCGTGCGTACCTCTCGTACAGTGCGTTTGCTACCACGGCGTCGCCCTGGGGAGCGGGGTGGAACGGCAGACCGGCGATATTGACTTTCGGGTCGAACACTCCGTTGACCCACTGCTGCGGCGTACACAGCCCGTGCCCGGCGGTGAGCGCGCGGGCGTCGAGGTATTCCAGGTTCAGCTGCGCGGCGGCTTCCCGCTCGGCCTGGTCGATCCGATTGAGGTACTCGACGACGGTGCGGCCGCGCGGCTGGGTGGCCGGGACGCCGGCGATATCGAAGCAGATGGCGTCCTGGTCGGGCCGGAACAGCTCCGGGTAGCCGACGATCACGACGTGCGCGTTCGGGGCGTAGTACCGGATGTACGCGATGACCTTGCTGATGCGGGAGGCGTATTCGGCGCCGGTCACGTTCTGCGGGTCGACCATTCGGCCGGCGGCCACCGCGTCGGGACCGCAGCCGCCGACGACGTCGTAGAAGCAGTGCTCGATCGAGGTCCACGGGGATTGCGCGGCGCCGCCCCAGACGTCATTGAGGCCGAACTGCACCGTCACCAGCTTGGTGTTCGGTCCGAACGAGCCCGCCTTGTCGGCGTTGCTGGCCTGGACCTTCAGGGTGTACCCGTCCCCGGTGTCGAGCGACGCGCCCGGACACGACTGGTTCCACATCCGATCGGTGCCCTGCACGCCCATCAGTGCGCTCAGCTGCACCGGCCACGCGGTGTCGCCGTGGTCGCACTTCTTCTCCTGCGACAGCGGGTTCCAGCCGTTGGCCGTGAACGAGTCGCCCAGGATGACGAGTTCCTTACCCTGCGGAACCGAATCCGCTTGCGCCCCCGATGTTCCCGTCATGACCGCGGCGAACGCGACCACCGCGGCACACAGCCACCGACCGTTGTTTCCCGACACGTATGTTCTCCGGTTTCGTCAGTAGCCTGCGCGGGGCTCGAACCCGGGGGCATCCAGGGTCGGCGGCGCGGGCTTGGGCGCCTGCTGGGTCTGCGGCGCGGGCTTGGGCGCAACCGGTTGTGCCGCAGGCGCTTCGGGCGCTGCGGGGGCCACCGGCTGCGGGGCGGGTGCTTCGGTGGTGGCCTCCGGGGCCACGGCGGGCGCGGGGGCCGCGCTCGGCGCCGGGGCGGCGCTGCTCGCGGGGGCGGCCGAACTGCTCACGACCGCAGCGGTGGTGCTCGCCTGGGTGGTGGGCGTGTCGGCGGCCTTGTCGCTTCCACACGCCGCCAGCGCGCCGATCAGCACGACCCCGCCGATGGCGGCCGCCGCAGTGCGCGCGCCTGGGATACGGAACTTCATGGAACCCTCGAATCGCAAATTGAATGGTGACTTTTCACTTTTGCGCGGAGTGTACAAGAGGCCCCGAGGGCCGGAGTGCGGGATTCAGCAAACCACAAAACCCCTGGACAATCGGGAAACTCGACGAGGAGGCTATCAATGATCAACGGGCCGATCGACGGAATCTCGATGGCATCAGTGCCCGTATCGGTCGTAGATGGCGTTGGCGACCACGGCGTCGCCCTGACTCGACGGGTGGAAGAACAGGCCGTCGAGATCGGTTCGCGGATCGAACACGCCATTCAGCCAGGGCTGCGACGAGCAGAGCCCATGACCGGTGGTGAGCGCGCGGGAATCCAGGAACTCGATACCCAACAGCTGGGCGGCTTCCCGCTGCGCCTGGTCGATGCGGTCGAAGTACTCCACCACCGCGCGACCGCGCGACTGGATGAACGGCGCGACGCCGCCGATGCTGAGACAGACCGTGCTGCTGCCCGGGGGGAACAACTCCGGATAGCCGACGAACACGACGCGGGCGTTCGGCGCGTAGTACTTGATGTAGGCGACCGCGTTGCTCATGCGCTTGGCCATCAATGCCCCGGACACACCGTTGTAGTCGGGCATCCGGCCCTGATCGACCGACTCCGGATCGCAGCCGTCGACAAGGTTGAACACGCAGCCCTGCAACGACTTCCAGAGCGTCTGGTCGTTCTCGCCCCACTTGTCGTTGAGCCCGAACTGCAGCGTGACCACTTTGGTATTCGGCCCGAAAGCGCCTGCCCTGTCCGCTTTCTGAGCCTCCTGGGCCAGGCTCCACCCCGGGCCACTGTCGATCGACGCGCCAGGGCAGGAGGGATCGGCCATCTCGTCGGTCCCGTACACGCCCATGAGCCTGCCCAGCTGCACCGGCCAGGCCGTCCGGCCGTGGCGCAGGCAGCTGTTGCTCTCGTCGAAGAAGTCCCAGGCGTTCGCGGAGAACGAATCACCCAGGACCACCAGCTCTTTGCCCGCGGGGGCGGCATCCGGCGAGGCCGGATCCGCGTTCGCAGCGGCCACGGTCGACACCGAGGCCGCTAGCGCTACCGCGGCGGCACACAGCCACCGCCCACCGTTATCCAGCACGAACTTGTCCGGCCTTCTCAGTAACCCGCACGCGGCTCGAATCCGGGCGCGTCCAGGGTCGGCGGCGCGGGCTTCTGCTGCTGCTGCGTCTGCGGTGCAGGCTTGGGCGCGGCCGGCTGCGGGGCGACCGGTTGCGGCGCGACGGCCTCCGGCGCGACGGGCTGCGGTGCGGCCGGTTCCGTGGCCGCCGGCTGCGGCGCGGGTGCCTGGGTGGTCGGCGCGGGCGCGACGGTCGTCGGCGCGGGGGCGGCCGTGGAGCTCACGGATGTGGCAGCGGTACTGGTGGCACCGCCCGGCGAACTGTCGGACGACTTGTCGCTGCCGCACCCGGCAACGCCCGCGATCAGCAGCCCCGCGCCGATCACGGCCGCGGCGACACGGACGGCAAACACCCCCACCGGTGTTGAAGACTTCATGGGTACCTCGAATTCAGGATCTGAAGTGACGTCTATTCACTTCAGCGGGCAGTGTACAAAACGCGTTCACCCCACCCACCCCGATTCGGGAAACTGCCCCCAACTTCGGGGGCATCGAACCCGATAATCCCTGGTCAAGCCTATCCCACCAAGTGGAACAGGTTCCAACGGAAGGTCACATCGGACCAACTCGCCAGGCCGCCCGGGTTCGCGTATCCAAGCACAGATTCCGGACGGAGGGGCCACTATCGGCTCCCCCGGCCGAGCATCCGACGCCACCCGCGGAACCCCACCCGATTTGAAGCAATGCCACTTCATACCGAACCTTCACGAACTACAGTGTTCGCAAATCGATACTCTCCCGCCACGGAGGACCAATAGTGAACATTGCCAAGCGTTTTGGTGCAGCAGCCATCGTCTCGATCGCGCTCGCGGCGGCCGCGCCCGCCGCTACAGCAGCGGCAGCACCCGCTCCCGCCCCCATCCAACCCGTCGTCGCGACGCCGGTGGCCACCACCGGCTCAGCCCTCACCGACGTCCTGACCGCGCCCATCCTCTTCCCACTGGGCTTCCTGGTCCTCGTCTTCTGCGGCGGCAACCCCCAGCCCACCTGCCCCATGGCGCAGATCTACAACAACGCCGCCACCGGCTCCGGCGTCCACAACTGACGCGAACACGACAGGCTTGCATCGGCGCAGCCCGCTCACGAAAAGCCCGCCGCGCCAATGCATTCTCACCGCCAACGACTCCCCGCTACCGGCACCCGAGGCAGCCCGAACCACCGAAAGCCTCTGATAACCAGGGCTGTTCGCGGATCCTGACCGCCGGGCTAGCGGCAGCAGTTCGGGTCGAGGACGACGCACAGCGCCGCGAGGGACGCGCGCTGGGCACGGTGGTAGGTGTTCATGCCACGGCGTTCGGACTCGACCAGGCCGGCCTTCTTCAGTTGGCCGAGGTGGTGACTGACGGTGGATTCGGCGAGTGCGACGGCTGCGGCCAGGTCGCCGGTGTTCTCCTCGCCGTGGGGGCTGGCGAGCAGGAGGGACAGAAGTTTCACGCGGGCCGGGTCGGCTATGGCCTTGAGGCGCAGAGCGATTTCCAGGGCGGCGGCGTCGTCGACGGGGCCGGCGGCGACGGGGGCGCAGCAGACCGGGGCGGACATGTCGATTACGGGCAGCGCCTTGGGCATGCGAACGAGATTACCCACCTCCTTGACATATGTCGAAATAGTGGCGCAGACTCGGCCACACCAGCTCTTCGACATATGTCTCACAAGTGGAGGTACGGTCTCATGTCCCGTGTTCAGCTCGCTCTCAACGTCGACAACATCGACCAGGCGGTGGCGTTCTATTCGACCCTGTTCCAGGCCGAGCCGGCCAAGCGCAAGCCCGGTTACGCGAATTTCGCGATCGCCGAGCCGCCGCTCAAGCTGGTGCTGATCGAGAACCCGGGGCACGGCGGCAGCCTCAACCACCTCGGGGTCGAGGTCGAGTCCAGCGACCAGGTGCATGCCGAGATCGCCAGACTGTCGGCGGCAGGCATGTTCACCGAGGAGCAGATCGCGACCACCTGTTGCTTCGCCACCCAGGACAAGGTGTGGGTCACCGCACCCGACACCGAGCGCTGGGAGGTCTACACCGTCCTGGCGGACAGCGAAACCTTCGGCACCGCACCGGTATTGGAATCCGGCGCAACCGCCGACGACGCACAAGCGATGGCAATCTGCTGCGGCACCACCGAAGAAACGGTGGCCGAGGGGGCTTGCTGCGGCACCACCGGAGACGCCGCCGCCGAGGGTGGTTGCTGCGGCAGAGCGGCAAAGGCGGATGCCGTGGCCTCCGGGGCATCCTGCTGCGGCTGAGCCCGCACCGAGTCGTTCACCAGGCGTTCGCTTGCCCATGGATTTCGACATCCATCAATATCGACGAGTGTCGAATCGAGTGCTTTCGCTGGCCGTGACCTCACCCGCGTGTGAGGTCACGCCCCTGGTCCGCGAACCGTTGACAGCGCAGGCCGCCACGGAGCTGGCCGCGGCGTTCAAGGCGTTGTCGGACCCGATCCGTTTGCGGCTGCTGTCGGTGATCGCCAGCCACACCGGACAGGAAGCCTGCGTGTGCGACATCTCCGACGGTTTCGACGTCTCCCAGCCGACCATCTCCCATCACCTGCGGGTATTGCGCGAAGCGGGGCTGCTGTCGAGCGAGCGGCGCGGGTCGTGGGTGTACTACCGGGTCGAAGCCGCCGCGCTGCGCCGGCTTTCGGCACTGCTGGACATCGCGCTCCCCGAGGCGGTGCTCCGATGAACACGCTCAAACGACGTTTGCTGGCCGAGTTCATCGGCACCGGCCTGCTGGTGTGCGTGGTGGTCGGCTCCGGCATCGCCGCCCAGCAACTGTCAGCACACGATCTCGGTCTCCAGCTGCTGGAGAACTCGACCGCCACGGTATTCGGGCTGGGCATCCTGATCCTGATGCTCGGCCCGGCTTCCGGCGCGCACTTCAATCCTGTTGTCTCGGCCGCGGATTGGTGGGCCGGACGCCGCCGCGGCACCGGGCTGAGCGCCACCGACCTGGTGGCCTATATCGGTGCGCAGATCCTCGGCGGGATCGTGGGGGCGGTGCTGGCCAACATCATGTTCGACCAGCCCGCCGCCCAGATCTCCACACATCACCGCGTCACCACCGGCCATCTGGTCGGTGAGGTGGTCGCCACGGCCGGACTGATCGCGGTCATCTTCGCGCTCGCGCGCACCGGCCGCGCGGCGCTCTCGGCCGCAGCCGTCGCCGCCTACATCGGCTCGGCCTACTGGTTCACCAGCTCCACCAGCTTCGCCAACCCGGCCGTCACCGTCGGGCGTGTCTTCTCCGACACCTTCGCCGGGATCGCCCCCGCGTCGGTGCCCGCATTCATCGCCGCCCAAATTCTCGGGGCCGCACTCGGTTTCGTCCTGATCGGGCTGCTCTACCCCGATCCCGTACCGGCGGACGACATCGTCACACCCCACAACGTCCGGACCTCCTGAAAGGCCGTCCCAGCCGATGACCGCCACACCCAGCGTGCTGTTCGTCTGCGTCCACAATGCCGGACGCTCCCAGATGGCCCAGGGCTTCCTCACCCACCTCGCCGGCGACGCGATCGAGGTCCGGTCGGCCGGGGCCGCGCCCGCCGAGACCATCAACCCCGCCGCAGTCGAGGCGATGGCCGAACTCGGCATCGACATCACCGCTCAGACACCGAAGATCCTCACACCCGACACCGTGCAGACCTCCACCGTCGTCATCACCATGGGCTGCGGCGACACCTGCCCGTACTTCCCCGGCGTCGACTACCGCGACTGGCAGCTCC
Source organism: Nocardia sp. NPDC101769 (assembly GCF_044766925.1). Classification (NCBI taxonomy): domain Bacteria; kingdom Bacillati; phylum Actinomycetota; class Actinomycetes; order Mycobacteriales; family Nocardiaceae; genus Nocardia; species Nocardia sp. NPDC101769. Next base: position 116,276 of record NZ_JBIWMX010000009.1, read on the forward strand.
ACGATCCCGCGGGCAAGAGCGTTGCCGCCGTGCGGCCCATTCGCGATGAAATCCGCACGCGTGTAGAACAACTCATCGGCGAACTGCTGCCGGCCGGACGGACACCGCTGTCCAGTCCTGAACCGGCCCCGACGACCACCTCTCGATCAGGAGCACCCGCATGACGGCCGCCCCCTACCAACCTGTGGAATCACCGGCCGTGTGGCACGGCGCGGATCTCGGCGATCCCGCCGAGTGGGCGACAGTGCTCACCGATGCCCAGCGCCGGGAGATCGCCGATACCGCCCGCGCCGCCATTGCCGCGGGCCTAACCGCCGCGACGGTGCGACGCGAGGACTTCCCGCTCCCGGGGCTGACCGAGCCGCTGCGGGAATGGAGTGCCATCCTCGCCCACGGGCGCGCGTTCGTGCTCATCCGGAGCTTTCCGCAGGATCTGCTCACACCGGCCGAAACCGAGCTCGCCTATGTGGGTCTCGGGCTGCATCTGGGCACCCCGGTCAGCCAGAACGCCGCCGGCGATCTGCTCGGCCATGTGCGGGACGAGCGGATTGCCCGTGACAGCCCCGCGGTGCGGCTCTACACCACCAAACAGCGTCAGGACTTCCACACCGACGGCTCCGACCTGGTCGGGCTGCTCTGCCTGAATGCCGCGAAAACCGGTGGGCAGAGCCGCATCGCCAGCTCCCTGGCGGTCTACAACCACATCCTCGCCGAGCGACCGGACCTCATCGACGTCCTGCGGCAGCCCTTTCACTGGGAACGCAACGACGAGCAATCACCCGGCGAGACACCGTATTTCACGCTGCCCGCGATCCACGACATCAACGGCACGCCGCGGATCTTCTACATCGGCTGGTACATCCGCGACGCCCAGCGTCACCCGGACGTCCCGCCCCTGACCGACCTGCAGCTCGAAGCCATGCGGATGCTCGAGGACACCGCCAACGACCCGCGCTTCTACCTCCCGATGGAGTTCGCCCCCGGCGACGTGCAAATCCTCAACAACGCCAAGATCCTGCACTGCCGGGAGGCGTACACCGACCACGAGGACCTCGAACGGCGGCGGCACCTGCTGCGTCTCTGGCTCACCGCACACACCTTCGCCACCGTCGAGGATCTCCTCCGGGACGGCATCCCGCCGCGCCGCGACTGACCCGAAACAACCAGCACGCCTCGCGAATTCACCGCCCGACCGCTACTGCCTCGAGGTCCACGGATTCCACCCCGACGAGGCAGCCCGGCGGCGAGCGAGCATGTCCAGATGCGGAACGAGTGCGGCGAAATAGCGTTTCGCCTCGCACCGCCCGTCGCACGACTCGTGCGATTCCAGCCCGCGCCGGGCGACCTCCAGATTTCTGGACCGGGTAATCGGGGACCTCGTGTGAGATTGGTTGAGACACTGCTCATCTCCCCCGATTGCGACGGTGCCGACCAGGCTGCCGCCCTGCCGCCACTCGGACTTCGACGTAGCCGCCGCCAACCCGCCGTAGCCGGATCAACCTGCGATGGTCGCGTGCGGTTCCGAGGTCTCCGACCACTGGCGGCGCTGCCCATAGGCGGGATACTGCTGCTGTTCCGGCTGCCCGCAGGGAAATACACCATCATCGCGGCCTGCGGGCTCTGCTACGCGGTGGTCATCTTCCAATCCGTGCGCATGGATGATCTCGCTCAGAACGCCGGTAATGCCGTCAGCCTGTTCGTCACGCTCGGCAGCGTCGCCGCCCTGGCCGCCAGCAAAGAGACGAGACGCTGGCTGGCCGCGGGAAGCGCATCCCACGCACGCGTCGGTGCGGGTGAAGATCACCGGCCAGTGCGGAGAGTTCTTCGAACCCTCCGGTCACCTGCGCCCGGCCGCGTTGGAGAAGACCGCCGAAGCCTTTGAGGCAGGCGCTATCTCACGCGATCATGTCCGCAACATCATCGACGTCATGAACCACCTGCCCGCGAACATCCCCGCCGAGACCCGCACCGAAGCCGAGGACATCCTCGTCGGCCACTGCCGTGTCGGCTGGCCCTCGGTCGCTGCTGGCCTTCGCCGCCGATGACCTGCCCAAGATCGGTCGCGACATCCTCGCCCGTGTCGACCCGGACGGCAAGGTCGTCTCCGACGCCGACCGCCGTCGTCGGCGTGGCCTGATCCTGGGTCGTCCCGGTGTGGACGGCATGTCGTGGATCGAGGGCTGGATCACCCCTGAACTGCGTGCCCTGCTCGATGCTGTGCTGGCGAAGTTCGCCCGTCCGGGCATGTGCAACCTCGAAGACCCCGAAAGCCCCACCGCGACTACCGGTGTCATCGATTCGAAAGTCCTCGAGGTCGCCGCGCGTCGTGATCGTCGCGATGCGGGGCAGCGCACCCACGACGCGCTGTTCGCGTTGCTGCGGCCCGGCCTCGACCCCGCCGAGCTCGGCTCCCACCGCGGCCTGCCGGTCCAGACCATCCTGACCGTGAACCTCACCGACCTCGAGCGCGGAGCCGGGGTCGCGACCACCGCTTCGGGCGGCCACGTGAGCATCGACGAGGCGTTGAAGCTGGCCGAGGGCACCCGCCCGGTGCTGGCGGTCCTCGACGCGGACGGGCTGCCGCTCTACTTGGGTCGCTGCCAGCGGCTGGCCAGCCCTGCCCAGCGCCTGGCACTTATCGCCCGCGACAAGGGCTGCACCCGCCCCGGATGCGATGCGCCCGCGTCGATGTGCGCGGTGCACCACATCACCGACTGGGCCGAAGGCGGCCCCACCGATCTGACCAACCTGACCTTGGCATGCGATCACTGCCATGCGCTGGTGAACGACAGTGCCGAGGGTTGGAAAACCGTTGTCATGGGCAAGGATTCCCCTTATCGGGGGCGGACCGGTTGGATTGCCCCGATACGTCTCGACCCGACCGGCACCCCGCTGGTGAACGATCGACATCATGTGGGGCAGTGGGTCGCTGCTGCGATCGAATCCAGTCGCCTGAGGTGGGGTTCACGGGTGGCGTGATTCCCGCACTGTTCGTGTCCTGCTGGCGTGCGCAGGACACGGGGAAGTGTTGCGTCGGCTAGTTGTTGCGGGTCATGAGGTTGTTTACGACAGCTTGTCAGGCATTGCCTGACGCGCCTATCCTTTGTCAGGAATGCCCTGACGAAAGGTCTGATCGTGAACCACTGCTCCTTCTGCAAGCGCTCGGCTGACAACGTTGACACCCTGGTCGCCGGTACCGGTGTCTACATCTGCAACGACTGCGTGTCCCTGTGCGCCGAGGCCGTGAAGAACAAGCCGGCCGGACTGGATCGCGCCACGCCGATATGGAAAGGCGTCGACGACGAGGCGTTGCTGGCGCAGTTGCCGCGCATCGAGGCGATACGCCACCTGGTCGACGACGATCTGCGCTCCTGGGTCGGTGAGGCCCGTCGGCGCGGCATCTCGTGGGACCGGATCGGGGAAGCCCTTGGGATGCGTCGTCAGTCGGCATGGGAACGGTTCGCGTGACCCCTCCAGGTTGCCGGGGCAAGGCTGGGACACCCCGGGTGCCACACGCAAACGCGCCGTTGAGCCCCGAGGGCAGACGTCGCCTGGTGCAACGTTGCGAAACGAGGCCGATCGCTCGCGTAGCCGCTGAGATGGGGATGTCCAGGGCGACCGCGTCGAAGTGGGTCAATCGCTACCGCGATTACGGAGACATCGGACCGATGGACCGTTCCTCGGCACCATACAGCCAGCCGACGGCAACCCCGGCCGAGATCGTGGTGCGGATCGAGCAATTGCGCCGCGAGCACAAGTGGTCGGCGACCAGGATTGCCCACGAGCTGTGCGCTGAAGGGGTTGCCGTTTCCCGCCGCACCGTCAGTCGGCACGCCCACCGGAATATGACCGACCCGCCCTGGGCTGGAACGTGTTTCGGGGCCCAGGGCGGGTTCTCGGCTCAGCCCGCGAGCTTTGCCAAGTTCGGGAAGTTGCTCAGCTCCCAGCCGCCGTCCACCACCATGTCGATGCCGGTGATGTAGGAGGCGTCGTCGGAGGCGAGGAACAGACTGGGGGCGGCGATCTGTTCCGGGGTGGCGGGCGCGCCCATCGGGATGCGATCCAGGAACATCTGTTTGGCGGGCTCGTAGCCCATGACCGCCGCGACCAGCGGGGTGTCCACCAGCCCGGGGAGGATGGCGTTCACCCGGATGCGGAACTGGGCCAGCTCCAGGGCCGCGTTCTTGGTGAACATGACCACGCCCGCCTTGCCGGTGGAGTAGGGGCTGCCACCGGGCATGGGGACGCGGGCGTCGAGCGAGGAGATGTTGACGATCGCGCCGCCGCCGGTCGACTTCATCAGGCGCGCTTCATGTTTGGTGCACAGGAAGACGCTCTTCTGAATCAGGTCGATGGTGAAGTCCCAGTCGGCTTCGGTCAGGTCGGTGACCGCGCCGATTCGGGACGCGCCCGCCACATTGAAGGCCGCGTCGAGGCGGCCGAAACGGGTTGCGGCGGTGGCGATCCCGGCCTCCACCTGGGCTTCGTCGGTGACGTCGGTGACCACGGGCACGAAGGCGTCGCCGAGTTCGGCGGCCTTCTTCCCGAGGCCGGCCTCGTCGATGTCGAGGCCGACGACGTTCGCGCCCTCGGCGATCAGTGCGGCGGCGATGGCTGCACCGATACCGGAGGCCGCCCCGGTGACGACCGCGGCACGGCCGTCGAATCTACGGGCATTCATCGGCCACCTGCCCGCAGGAATTCGCCGGTGCGTTCCTTGCCCAGGGTGTCGGCCTTCTCCCCCAGCCCGAAGACGAACTCGCCGTTCACCAGCACCGCGGTGACGGTGTCGTCATTGCGGTTGACCATGCGGGAGAGATTGTCGAACTCCGGAATCGGGTTCTCGGCATAGGCTTCCAGGCTGTCGTCCAGCCTCGCCGGATCGATGATCAGCACATCGGCCCGATCGCCCTCGCGCAGGTGCCCGGCATCCAGGTGGTACCAGTCGGCCAGCTCGCCGGACACCCGGTGCACGGCGTGCTCGACCGTCATGAACGGCCGCCCCGCCTGTTGCGCCTTGTGCACACGCTTCAGCAGCCGCAGGCCGAAGTTGTAGAAGGCCATGTTCCGCAGATGCGCGCCGGCGTCCGAGAAGCCCAGCTGCACGCTGGGATCCGCGGCCAGCACATCCAGCACCTCGGGCCGGTGATTGGAGATGGTGGTGCGCCAGCGCACCTTGGGCCCGTACTCCACCACCAGATCCAGGAAGGCGTCAACCGGATGCACGCCGCCGCGATCCACGCCGACCTGACCGAAGGTCTTGCCGATCACGCTCGCATCCGGGCACTCGGTGATCTCGGCGTCGAAGAAGTCTCGATGCCAGACCCGCGGACCCCACTTCTTGTCGTAGTCCTTGCGGAACCAGCGGCGGTAGTTCTCATCGGCCAGCAGTTCCCGGCGCTCCTCCAGCTGGTTCGACAGGTGCAGAGCCGCGGCGCCGGAGCCGAATTCCTCGAACACCGGCAGATCGATGCCGTCGGAGTACACCTCGAACGGCACCGGCAGATGCTGCCAGCGGAAGTCGCCGCCGAGCCCGTTGATGATCCGGCCCAGCAGCGGAAAGACCTTCACCACACCGGGAATCGCCTTGATGTCGGCCGCCGACAGCAGGCTCACCTTCAGCTTGGGCCGGAAGAAGCCCAGGCTGCTGGCTGCCATGCCGAGCATGCTCTGCGGCTTGGCGACGTCGGGACCGCCCTGCAATGCCCGCTTGCGATCGCGCAGAATGCGATTCAGCCGCCGCCGTTCCTTGGCGGTGGCATAGGTCGACGGCAGCGTCCGCGACCGGCACACCTCGCCGTCCAGCTTGTCGAACAGCAGCTGCTGCGAGGACATGCCGACGAATCCGGCGTCCAGCGCCTCGGTCAGCTTGTGCTCCATGGCCGTCAGCTCGGACTCGGTCGGCTGCACATCCGGATCGGTGGCCCGCTGCAAGCCCAGCTGGGACGCCCGGATATCCGAATGACCGATGAAGGCAGCGACATTCGGGCCCAGCGGCAGCGACTCCAGCGCCGTCACATAGCCGTGCGCGCTGTTCCAGGTCTTCAGCGCGTCCACCGCCTCGACCACGTGCTTGCGCGGAATCGCCTCCACCCGGCCGAACAGGTCACCCGCGTCCGAACCGCCGACATGCACGGTGGACAGCGAGCACGACCCGAGCAGCAGCGTGGTGACGCCGTGCCGCAGCGACTCCGACAGCGTCGGATCCAGCAGCACCTCCACGTCATAGTGGGTGTGAATGTCGATCATGCCGGGCATGACCCAGCGACCGGTCGCGTCGATCACTCGCGCACAGCTGGTCTCGTCCAGCGGCGCGGCCGACACGGTCGCCACCCGGCCGTCACGGATGCCGAGATTGCGGATGGCCGAGGGTGCGCCGGTGCCGTCGAACCAGCGTCCGTTCTTGATGATGGTGTCGTACACAGGAATTCACTTTCCCAGGGATAGATTGCGGCGCAATACTTTGCCGGTGGCATTGCGCGGCAGCGGATCCGCGGTGACCAGCCAGCGAGCGGGCACCTTGAAATAGGCCAGCTGCCTGGCCACATGCTCACGCAACTCGTCCTCGGACAACGACTCCGGATCGTCGACCACCACGATGGCTGCGACCTCCTGGCCGAGATCCTCGTGCGGGACACCGATCACGGCCGACTCCCGCACCAGCGGGTGCTCGTCGAGGACGTTCTCGATCTCCTGCGGGTAGACGTTCTCGCCACCACGCAGGATGAGATCCGAACGGCGACCGGATATGTAGAGCTTGCCGTCACGCAGGGTGCCGTAATCGCCGGTGCGCAGCCAGCGGTTCTCGTCGATGGCCGCCTTGGTCGCATCCTCGTTGTTCCAGTAGCCGAGCATGACGTACGGGCTGCGGATGCAGATCTCACCCTCTTCACCGTCGGGCACGGGCTTGCCATCGGGGTCGCGAACCTCGAGTGAGACACCGACCACTGCGCGGCCGACGGTCTCGTTGTCGGCGGCCAGCTCCGGCGGGGTTGCCACGGTCGCGGCGGTACCGGACTCGGTGCACCCGTAACTGGTGGTGAGGCCCTGCAGGGCGACCGGGAACCGCTCCCGCAGCCGCTGCACCAGTGCCGGAGACGACGGGGCGGAGTTGAGCGAGAACGCGGTCAGCGAGGACAGGTCGTACTTCGAGATATCCACGCCGAGAATGCGACTCGCCAGCGTCGGCACCGCCGCCCAGTTGGTGACCTTCTCGGTCTCGACCAGCTTCAGCAGTGATTCGGCATCGAACTCGCCCGAGGTCGGGAAGACGACCGCGTCGCCGGTGGTGAGCCGCGGGATCGACAGGTTGTGCAGGCTCGCGATGTGGAACAGCGGCATGGTCGCCAGATAACGGCGACCCGCCGGGGAACCGTCCCACGCCTGCCCGCGGAATCCGGCCGCGAGGGCGTCCATGAACCGGTGGTAGTCGGCCACGGCCACCAAGTTCTGCTGGGTGTGCACCACACCCTTCGGGCGGCCGGTCGTGCCCGAGGTGTAGAGGATGATCGCTGGATCGTCCTCGCCCACTTCCGCGCTCGGATTGCCGCCGGCGAATTCCGCGATCAGCGCGGGCAGGTCGGTTTCCATGGTCAGCACCGGAATGTTCGTACCGGTCTCCGCGGCCAGCGCAGCGCGCTTTGCATCGGCGATCACGACCTTCGGGGCGGAGTGATCGAGGCCGTAGGCGATCTCGCGCGGCACCCACCACGCGTTGTAGCCGACCGGGATCGCACCCAGCCGCTGCGCGGCCCAGAAGGTCAGCACCCACTCGGGGTTATTGGCGGCCAGGATGCCGACGCGGTCGCCCTTGCCGACGCCATAGCGCTCGGCCAGCGCGGCAGCGAGCGCGCTCGCGGCCGCGTAATGCTCGGCGAAGGTGTAGCGGGTTCGCGCGGACACCAGATACTCGCGATCGCCCAGCTCACGGGACGCTTCCAACAGCTCCAGCAGCGATCGGTGGCGGTTCTTGAACACCGGCAGCGGCGCCCCGAGCACCGGCTCGACCGTCATCTCGAACGGCCCGCCCGGCCCGGTCAGCTTCCCGGCCACCTGCGCGGCCAGAGCCTGGAGATCAACAGCGTTGGTCATGAATCAAGTCCTCGAATCCGATTGCGCGAACCTTCGCAGCTTGCCCGAGTGAAGCCCGTCACGCACGTTCCCTCACTGTGTCGAAGGTCGCCTTCATATAGGCGTCGGCCCGCTCGGAGCCGATCAGGCCGGGGGCCATGCGGTTCATGGCGTAGGCGAACGTGACGCGGTGGTCCAGGTCGTTGACGACGTGCGCGCCACCCAGTCCGTTCCACCAGCAGACGCGGCCGTCCGGCACCTGCGGGGCGGTCTGCGCGTGCGGCAGGCCGTAGCCGATGCCGAAGCGCAGCGGCAGCAGGATGGCCAGGTCCACCCCATCGGACTGCTGCTCGAAGATCAGGTCGATGGTCTTGTCCGACAGGAACTTCCGGCCGTCCAGCTCGCCGCCATTGCTGATCACCGACTGCAGCCGGGCGATGGAGCGGGCATTGCCGTGGCCGCCCATGCCGCCCAGCTCCGCCTGCCGCCAGCCCGGGGTCGCGCACTCGGCGAAGTCGAGCAGGGGCTGGAACAGCGTCTTGAACATAACGCTGTCCTGCGGCAGCAGCGACTGATCGAACTCGGGGAGATCCGGCGGCACCAGGGTGGCGATGCGGTCGAAATCGGCTGCGGGCGTGCCGATGTGGAAGTCCGCGCCCAGCGGCTGCGCCAGCTCCTCCGCGAAGAAGCTGCCCAGCGGGCGGCCGGTGACGCGCTTGATCACCGCGCCCAGCAGGTGGCCGTAGTTCATGGCGTGATAACCCGAGACGGTGCCCGGCTCCCACCAGGGTGCCTGCGCCGCAAGGCGATCCGAGGCCGCGTCGATGTCGTAGATGTCCGACAACACGATCGGGGCCTCCCAGCCGGAAACGCCCGAGGTGTGCGAAAGCAGGTGCCGCACTTCGATATCGGCCTTGCCATTGACCGCGAACTCCGGCCAGTAGTGGGCCACCTTCTGGTGCACGTCCAGCTCACCGCGGTCGACCAGCAGCAGCACGCTCAGCGCGACCATGGTCTTGGTAATGGAGAAGGTGTTCACCAGGGTGTCCGCGGTCCACGGCCTGGTCTGCTCGGGATCGGCCCAGCCGCCCCAGAGATCCACCACCGTTTCGCCGTCCACGGTCACGCACACCGAGGCGCCCAGCTCCGCGCCCGACTCCACCTGCTCGGCGAAAGCCGCACGGACAGCGTCGAATTCGACGGCACAGAATCCAGCCACGTCGCGCCCACCCGTCGCCCCACCGCCACTCCTACGGGAATCGCTTTGCGATGCTGTGTTCATTTCTCCCCTTACGCCCGCACCAGCGCGCGACTGCGCACCGGCAGCGTGTTGCCCGCGGCGGCGGCGCGGCGCGCGCCGTCGGTGAGTTCCTTCTTCAGCTCGCGGACGTAGACGTCGAAGTCGATCTGAATGGTGTGCCGCGGCGAGTTGTAATAGCGCTCGGCGCGTTCAGCCTCCGCCTTCGCCATCGCCGCCGTCATGTCCGCCTGCGACGGGAACCGGTAGTTGCCCGACAGGTACGCCGCGACCAGCTTGGACTGCTGCTCGGCGAAGTTCACCAGCGTCGGCATCGGCTGGGCCAGGCCGAGATAGAAGAGATTGTCGATCTCCGGCTTCATCATCTGGCGGTACAGCGGCAGCTTGTTACTCGCGTCGGGCCGCAGCGCCGGATCGGTGAAGAACGGGAAGCTGATGTGATAGCCGGTGGCGCACACCACCACATCCACCTCTTCGGACGAACCGTCCGCGAAATGCACGGTCTTACCGTCCAGCTTGGTGATGGCGGGCTTGAAATCGATATCGCCGCAGCCGACCCGGTGCAGGAACTCCTCACTCGCCGACGGATGCGCCTCGAAGGGCAGGTGATCCGGCTTGGGCAGGCCGTAATCCTCCATGCGGCCGCGGTTCTTGACCACGAAACGCTGCTTGAGCTTGAGCGCCACCTTAGGCGGCATCCATGGCGGCACCACCTGGGTGTCGCCGACCTTGCCGTTGACGTATTTGGGCAGCACCCACACGCCGCGGCGGGCCGAGACCCACAGCTTCGAGGCGATGAACTTCTGCGACAGCTCCGAGGCGATGTCCAGGCCCGAATTGCCCATGCCCACCACCACGACGCGCTTGCCGCGCATATCGATCGGGTCGAACGGGTCGTTGTAGGCGTGCGAATGGATCAGCGTGCCGTCGAATTCACCCGGGTAGTCGGGGGTGCGCGGATCCCAGTGGTGGCCATTGGCCACGATCAGCGCGTCGTAGGTCTCGACGCGGCCCTGATCGGTGGTCACCGTCCACAGGCCGTCGCTGCCGCGCTCGGCGGAAATCACCTTGTTGCCGAAGATGATTCGATCGCGGATGTCGAAGTGGTCGACGTAATCCTTGAAGTACTGGTGCAACTGGCTGTGATGCGGGAAGTCCGGCCATTCCTGCGGCGCCGGGAAGTCCTCGAACTGCAGCCGGAACTTCGAGGTGTCGATGTGCAGGCTCTGGTAGCAGGCCGACATGCCGTTCGGGTTCTTGTAGTACCAGTTGCCGCCCACCTCGTCGGAGGCTTCGTAGCAGTCGAACGGGATGCCGTATTCGGCGAGCCGCTTCGCGGCGGTGATGCCCGACGGGCCCGCGCCGATGACGCAGACCCTGGGCAATTCACGATTGTGTGCAGATAGCGCAGCCAATTCACTCTCCTGGTTCGGCGACGGGTCACAGAGCCCTGCCGGACGTGACGTGCCACACACGCTAACAGTCGCTAGACAGTGTGTCTAGTGAGTGAACTTGCGTCTATCATTCAGTCGTGACCCGATCCGACGTAGACCACCCCGAGACACCCGGCCAGAGCGACACGCCCCGCCGCACATCGCTGCGCGACGAACAGAAACGGCTGACCCGCAGCCGGCTCATCGACGCGGCCAAACAGCTGTTCACCACGCAGGGGTACGCGCCGGTCCGCGTCGACGACATCGCCGCCGCGGTCGGATGCAGCCGCGCCACCTTCTACCTGCACTTCACCGGGAAACCCGATGTACTGCGGGCAATCGCGGAACAGGGCACCCTGCCCAGCGTCCAGCACTTCTACGAGGACCTCGACCACGTCCTCGACACCGGCTCACGCGAGGAATTCGCCGCCTGGATGCGGCGCGCCATCGACTGGTTCCAGGAATACAAGGACCTACTGCCCGCCTGGGACGAGGCCACCACCCTGGAACCCGAATTCCGGGAAGTGGCACGAGAGGGCATCATGGCCCTCCCCAATGTCATGAGCTCCTACCTGTCCCGCTGGCCCGCCGACCGCCAGGACGAAGCCCACCTGCGCGTGGAACTCCTTGTCGCCCAACTGGAACGGTTCTTCACCCGCTGGGCCATGCAGGGCACCATAGACGTCTCCGCCGAGGAAGCCGCGAATGTGCTGACCGACATCTGGTTCCCAGCCTTGCAGACCCCCGGAAACTAGGGGCACACCCATTTGAAGCGTTGTTATTTCAGATGATGTGAACGGTGGATAAGCTGCCGAACACCCCGCGACGATCCGGGGAACAGGCAAGGAGATCCACCACCGATGAACGTGAAAAACCTGTTCCGCAAGGGATTCGGAATCATCACTCTCACATCCGCGGCCGTCGCCGGGCTCGTGATGGGAGCGGCCCCGGCCTCGGCAAGCCTGGTCTCCACCCGGGTGGATTGCCAAGGCGGCGCGGTCGACGGGTGTTCCGGAGCCTATGTCATCGTGCAGGCGACGACTTCGAGCCCGGTCACGATTGTGGTCAACGGAGTCACGCTGGGGGGCAGCCCCTTTGCACTGACACCGTGCTGCAGCGGCGTCAACGGCGCCAACTACGGCGTCACCGTCCAAATCGCACGGGTGGACGGAGACCAGCATGTCGTCGTCACCCAGAAGAACGCCGATGGCACCACCAGCCAGCAGTCGGCCGACTACAACTACAGCGCCGCCAACCGCATCCCCGGAAGCTCAGGACTGAATGCGCTCGACACGTTCCTGAACGGATTTCAGACCGGCAGCAGCGGTGGCCACGTCGTTCCCTGGCAGATGTAGTTCCCTGGCAGCTCGGCACCCGATCGGCGCATCCTCACTGCCGTGAGCTCCTACCCGACCCGCCGACCGCGATCCCTCGAGCACCCCGGGATCCAGACCGGCAGCACCGGCGGCTATGAGATCGCCTGACGGCTTCGTGTGGCGCGGGCGCGGTCCAGTTCCCAGAACGCGCGCAGGGCAACGATTTTCCCGTCCGCATTCACCCGGTAGACGGCGACGAGATCGACCTCGACGACCACCTCGGGGCGTGCGCTGCGAATGGTCCCGGTGAAGGCCGCTTCATCGCCGCACGCGAACGAATCGGCCCACTCGAATTCGATTCGGCTGGGCTCGATCGCTTTGTCCCAGAAGGCCGCAATGGCCTCGTGGCCCGAATGTCCCTCGCCCACCGGATCATACGGGGAGATGCCGACCGGATCCTCGACACGCGCGTCCGGCGCGAAGAGTGCCAGCCACTCGGCCTTGCGCTTGGCGCGCACCTCCGCCTGCGAGGCGAGTCCGGCGCGGCGGGCGGGATGTTCGGGCGACATCCCGCCATCCTGATCGCCGCCGGACCGCAGAGAACCGGCGAATACCGGTGAGCGGGATATAGATCAGGCGACCGGGATCGAAGCGCCGATCGCGGCGGCGAGACGCGCGGAGACAACTCGGGCCGACGCCAATTCGGCGTCGGCCCGAAATGTGAAATTTAATTATTTAGGAATGGGAGGCGGCGGAACCGGTCCAGCCGAATCCCGCGCCCTGATCGGTCGGCTGGGTGTTGTTGACCAGCGCCTGGCACTGGTCGTAGGTCTGGCCCGACTGGATGCACGCCGTCCACGGGTCGTAGATCGTGGGGAAATCGGCGGCGGCGGTGGCGGCCGGGCCGGCGATACCGCCTGCGATCACAGCGGCGACGACAAACTTCTTCACGTGGGGTCCTCCAGAATCTTTACCGAATTGCGGTAAAGGTTGCCACGCGAATCGAAAATCACCAAGTGATAGGGGAATTGAGCGATTCGGTTCGGGCCGGGCCCCTAACGGATCGGGGCGAGCCCCTAATCCGAAACGGGCCCGGACCGTGCCGATCAGGCGACCCGGACGGCCGTCAGCGAATCGATCGCCGCGAAGTAGCGATCGGTCAGCAAGCGCACCACGGCCGGATGCACACCGATCGGCTCGGCGACACCGTCCGCACCCGCCTCGTGCAGGCGCTGGTGGAAAAGCCCGTGGGCGAGCAGGTAGGAGGCCACGAAGACCCGGTGCGCGCCCGAAGCCCGCACCGCCGCAACCACTTCCGGAACCTTGGGCTCGCCGGTCGCAATATAGGCCAGGTGGGCGGTCGTGCCGACGCGCTCCGAGAGCAGGCTCGCCGCGCGCTGCACATCCCGGCGCGCCCGCGCGTCCGAGGATCCCGCGGCGGCGAACACCACCGCGTCTCCCGGCCGCCAGCCCGCGGCACGCAGCCGCAGGTGCATCACCTCGGCCAGCGCCGGGTCCGGGCCCATCGCTTGGGTGACCGCGACCGCAGTATGAGCACTCGCGGCCACCTCTCGCGGCACGTCCTGATACACGTGGTACCCCGAGGCCAGGAAGGCCGGAACCACCACGGCGGGAACCGGATCCAGATCCCGCAACACCTCGGCCGGGGAAGGCCCCAGCACATCCACGAACGCGGTGCGCACCCGCGGCGCGCCCGCGGCGGCGATGCCGCCATCGAACACAGCGGCGATGCCGCGATCGAACACAGCGGCGATGCCGCCATCGAACACAGCGGCGGTGCCGCCATCGAACACAGCCGCGATCTCACGCAATGATGCCGATGCGGCCCCGAAATCGGCACCGGCACCTGTCTCGGCGATATCGCCGCGGACACCGTGTGCGAGCGCCGACGCACCCAGCTCCCGCGCAACAGCTCCCGCCAGTTCGGCGATCATCTCCACGCCGCGCGCGCTCCTGGTGCCGTGCGCCACCAGTACCAGCGCCGGCGCGCTCACCACGCGCTCCCGGCCGGACGACCGGGGCGGGCGGCCACCGCGGGGCGGGCGGCGGAAACGGACTGCGCCGGGAAGCCCACCGGGCGGGCCGTCCCGTTCACCGGGGCGATCGGGCGGCGGGCCGCCGCCGCGGGCGGCGGGACCTCCGCGTGCGGCGCCCGGGTGCCGGGGATGCGCGGCGGCAGGTCGCGGCGCGCACCCAGACCCTGGGTGTGTGCCGGAACCGGCTGGCGCGCAGCCTGATTCGGACCCTCCGGGTGCGGGTTGTCGGTGCACTCGGCGGGGTCGAGGGCCAGCCGGTAGCCGCGCTTGACGACGGTCTGGATGGCCTTGGGGGTGCCGAGGCCCGCGCGGAGACGGGCGATGGCGGTCTCCACGGCGTGGGTGTCGTCGCCTCCACCGGGCAGGGCGGCGAGCAGGTCCTCACGAGAGACGACCCGGCCTGGCTGGCGGGCCAGGGAACGCATGAGCGCCATGGGCGCGGGGGCCAGCTGGCGCACCTGACCGTCCACGACGACGCAGCCGCCGCGGACGCTGAGCACGTGCCCGGCGGCCTGAATCCGGTTGGCGCGGCGGGGAAGTTCCTCGGCGACGTGGCGGGCCAGTGCGCCCAGACGGGCACGGCCCGGCATGGACGTGGTGACGCCCAGCTCCTCCAGCGGCGCGGCCGTGATGGGGCCGACGCAGGCCGGCAGCACCCGGGTGCGGAAGGCGTGCAGGACGGCCTCGAGCAGCCCGGTCTCCTTGGCGCGCATGAGAAGTGACGCCACGGCCGGAGCGCTGGTGAAGGTCACACAATCCAGTCCGGCGGTGACGATGCCCTCGATGAGGCGGTCCATGGGAGTACGGTCCTCCGGAGGAATCCACCGGTAGACCGGGACCGGAACCACATCGGCTCCGGCACAGCGCAATACCTCGCAGAAGTCCGGCACCGGCTCCCACTCGGTGGTGGCGCCGTGCAGCTGCACCGCGATCCGGACCCCCTCGACCCCCTGGGCCAGCAGGTGATCCAGCACCTCGGCGCTGGATTCCGAAGCGGGAGACCATTCTTCGCGCAGTTCGGCAGCGCGGATTGCACCCTTGGCCTTGGGGCCGCGGGCCAGCATGCGGGTCGAGGCCAGCGTGGCGCGCAGTTCCTCGGCCAGGCCCCAGCCTTCCGCGGCCTCCATCCAGCCGCGGAAGCCGATGCCGGTGGTGGCCACGGTGATCTGTGGCGGGGCCGCGACCAGCTGCCGCGTCACCCGCTCCAGCTCGGTGTCGTCGGCCAGCGGAATGATCCGGATGGCCGGGGCGGAAACAACATTCGCGCCCCGGCGGGCCAGCAGGGTGCCGAGTTCCTCGGCCCGCCGGGCGGCCGTGATGCCGACCGTGAAGCCGGCCAGCGGGGTACCGCCGTCAACCTCGGTCATGCCGTACCGCCGATGAATTGGACGGGGTCGTTGGACACCGAGACCGCACCGTCCGCGACGCGGACCGCATAGACCGGCAGGGAAATGGAGTCGTCGTCCAGGCAGCGCCCGTCGATCAGCGAGAAGGCCTGCTTGAGCAGGGGCGACGCCACCACCGGCACGCCACCGCGGTCGCCCACCAGACCCCGTGACATGACCGCCGCGCGCCCGAAGGGGTCGATATTGCCTACGGCGAACAGTGTCCCGTCGGTGGTGAGGAACAGCGCCGCCTGGCGGCCGCCCTTCAGCAGGACCGCCACGCCGCGGCCGGGAATCAGATAGTCCTGCCGGCAGGCCTGCGTCCAACCTGAAACGGTCGTGACTGCGGTGCCGGGTGTGTCGATCACGGTCATCGGTACTCTCCTCCGAACGCCCTACCTATTGGTACCGGCGCCCTGTTTCCTCGCGGTTAAGCAGTCATTTCCCGTGCGTGGCGGTCTCTGTGGCGTGGGTCGCATTCACCGGGATGTCCGGGATTCCGAGCAGGACGGGCACCTTGCGCTCGCCGGTCTCGTCGAAACCGATGGTCGGGTCCGACTCCTCGGGCGCGTTCACGAAGGACACGAAGCGTGACAGCTTGCCGTCGTCCTCGAGCACCGCGGCCCACTCGTCCCTGTAGCCCTCGACGTGCTTGGCCATGGCCGTTTCCAGATCCGCGGCGATGCCCAGGCTGTCCTCGCAGACGACCTGCTTGAGGTAGTCGATGCCGCCCTCCAGGGCCTCCTGCCACGGCGCGGTGCGCTGCAGCCGGTCGGCCGTGCGGATGTAGAACATCAGGTAGCGGTCGATGTACTTGATCAGCGTCTCGTCGTCGAGCTCGCCGGCCAGCAGCACCGCATGCTTCGGGGTCAGACCGCCGTTGCCGCCCACGTACAGGTTCCAGCCGTGCTCGGTGGCGATGACGCCGACGTCCTTGCCGCGCGCCTCCGCGCACTCACGGGCGCAACCCGACACCGCCAGCTTCAGCTTGTGCGGGGAACGCAAACCGCGGTAACGCTTTTCGAGCAGCACGGCCATGCCGACCGAGTCCTGCTGGCCGTAACGGCACCAGGTCGAACCCACGCAGGACTTCACCGTGCGCAGCGACTTCCCGTACGCGTGACCGGATTCCATGCCCACGTCCACCAGGCGCTTCCAGATCAGCGGCAGCTGCTCCACGCGTGCACCGAACAGGTCGATGCGCTGACCACCGGTGACCTTCACGTACAGGTCGAACTCCTTGGCCACCTCACCGATGGTGATGAGCTGCTCGGCGGTGACCTCACCGCCGGGCATGCGCGGCACCACCGAATAGGTGCCGTTCTTCTGCAGGTTGGCCAGGAAGTGGTCGTTGGTGTCCTGCAGCGAGGCCTGCTCGCCGTCGAGGATGTGATCGCTCGAGGTGGACGCCAGGATGGAGGCGACGGTCGGCTTGCAGATGTCGCAACCGGTTCCGGTGCCGTACTTGGCGATCAGGCCCGAGAAGGTGCGGATGCCGGTCGACTGGATGATGTGGAACAGCTCCGCGCGAGACTGCGAGAAGTGCTCGCACAGCGACTTGGAGACCTCCACACCCGACTGCTCCAGCAGTTTCTTGAGCATGGGAACGCAACCGCCGCAGGAGGTTCCGGCATTGGTGCAGCTCTTGATGGCCGGCACGTCGCAGGCGCCGTCGGCGATGGCGCCGCAGATCGAGCCCTTGGACACGTTGTTGCAGGAACAGATCTGGGCGTCGTCGGGCAGCGCGTCCGCGCCCAGTTCCGCGCCCGCCGGGGAGATCAGCGCGGCCGGATCGGCCGGCAGCGGGCGGCCGACCAGCGGGCGCAGCGCCGAGTACTGGGTGGCGTCACCGACCAGCACACCACCGAGCAGGGTCTGGGCGTCATCGGAGACGACCAGCTTGGCGTAGGTGCCCTTGGCCGCATCGTGCAGCACCACCGACAGCGCGCCCTCGGTGCGGGCGTGCGCGTCACCGAAGGAAGCCACGTCCACACCCAGCAGCTTCAGCTTGGTGGACAGGTCCGCGCCCGGGAACTCGCCCGCACCGCCGAGCAGGCGGTCGGCGACCACCTCGGCGGTGTTGTAGCCGGGGGCGACCAGGCCGTAGCAGACGCCCTCCACCGCGGCGACCTCGCCGATCGCGTAGATGTTCGGGTCCGAGGTGCGCAGGCCCAGGTCGGTGAGGACACCGCCGCGCTCGCCGACATCCAGCCCGGAGGTACGGGCGATTTCGTCACGGGGACGCACACCGGCCGCGAAAACCACCACCGCGGCGCGCAATTCGCTCTCATCGGAGAACTTGACCGAGAGCCGCTCGGCGACCGGCGCGCCCTCGACGGTCTCGATCGAGGAGGTGCCGACACCGGTGTGCACGGCCAGACCCAGTTCGGTCACCAGCTTCTCGAGGATGGCGCCGCCGCCCTCGTCGATCTGGGCCGGCATCAGCCACTTGTTGAACTCGACCACGTGCGGGGTCATGCCCAGCAGGCGCAGCGCGTTGGCCGCCTCCAGGCCGAGCAGACCGCCGCCGACCACGATGCCGACCGCGCCCGGACCGGCCGCCTCGGCCGCGGCCCGGATTCCGTCCAGGTCCTCGAGGGTGCGGTAGACGAAGCAGCCCTCGGCATCGTGGCCCGGCACCGGCGGCACGAAGGCGTAGGAGCCGGTCGCGAGAACCAGTGCGTCGTAACCGATCACCTCGCCGGTGGAGGTGGTGACCTTGCGGGCGGTGCGGTCGATGGCGTCGGCCTTCACGCCGAGCCGGACGTCGACCAGGGTGTCGCCCTCGTAGTCGTTGCCGGGCAGCGCCAGCGCGGACGCCTCCCAGATGCCGACGTAGGAGGACAGGCCGACGCGGTCGTAGGCGGCCAGCTTCTCCTCGCTGAGGACGATGACCTGCCAGGTTCCGGCCTCGTCACGGGAGCGCAGCGCCTCCACGAAGCGGTGTCCGACCATGCCGTGGCCGATCACCACAACGGTTTTGCGTTCGATGCTGTGGGTCATGACAGTCCCTTTCGCGAATGGACGTCAGGCGCGAGCCGACGAGGTGGACGAGGAATCGGTTGCGGCGGAGCCGGTTTCGGCCTCGAGGACCAGTGCCGATTCGGCTCGCAAGACCAGGGATTCGGCCTCGACGACGACATCGGCGTCGGTGGTCTGGGAGGTCAGCGAGCGCAGGCTCGGACGGCGCATGAAGACGGCCCAGCAGACCACGGCGCAGACCATGTAGAAGGCCATGAAGACCCAGAACGCGGTGGTCGCGGACTTGGTGGAGGCGTAGGAGGAGCGCAGCACCAGGTTGATGCCGACGCCGCCCAGCGCACCGATGGCGCCGACGAAGCCGATGAGCGCACCCGAGGTATTGCGGGCCCAGGCCGCCCGGGTGGCCGAATCACCGTCCAGGGAGCGGGATTTGGCCTCGAACACCGACGGGATGATCTTGGTGACGGCCCCGTTGCCGAAGCCCGAGATGACGAACAGCGCGGTGAAGCCGACGATCATGGCCACCAGCACGCCGCCCTGCGGGTGCCCGGAGCGATCACCCAGGGTCGAGGCCACCGTGACCACCAGGGCCGCCACGGTCATGGCGCCGAAGGTGAGCAGTGTGACCTTGCTGCCGCCGATACGGTCGGCCCACTTGCCGCCGTAGGGGCGGGCCAGCGAACCCAGCAGCGGGCCGATGAAGGCGATCTGCGCGGCGTGCAGGGTGGCCGCGGCGACGCTCGCGCCGCCGGCCTTGAAGCTGATCTGCAGCACCTGGCCGAAGGCGAAGCTGTAGCCGATGAAGGAACCGAAGGTGCCGATGTAGAGGAAGGCGATGGCCCAGGACTGCGGCACCCGCAGCGCCTTGAGCATGTAGGACAGGTCGGCCTTCTGGTTCTTGACGTTGTCCATGTAGAGGGCCGCGCCCACCGCCGCCACCACGATCAGGACCAGGTAGACCGCGCACACCACCGAGGCATTGCCGTAGTGGTTGCCCAGGGTGGCGATGACCGCCAGACCGACCAGCTGCACCACCGGCACGCCGATATTGCCGCCGCCCGCATTGACGCCCAGCGCCCAGCCCTTGAGCCGCTGCGGGAAGAAGACGTTGATGTTGGACATCGACGAGGAGAAGTTGCCACCGCCGAAGCCCGCGAAGGCCGCCACGACCAGGAAGGTCGTGTAGGAGGTGCCCGGCTGGTTGATGAAGTACAGCGTCAGCAGCGTCGGGATCAGCAGCAGCAGCGCGCTCACGATGGTCCAGTTGCGACCGCCGAACTTCGCGGTGGCGACGGTGTACGGGATCCGCATGAAGCCGCCGACCAGCGTCGGCATCGCGCCCAGGAAGAACTTGCCGGCCGGGTCGATGCCGAACTTGTCGGTCGGCATGAACAGCACCATGACCGACCAGATCGACCACACCGAGAACCCGACGTGCTCGGCGAACACCGACCAGATCAGGTTGCGGCGAGCGATGTTCTTACCACCGGCTTCCCAAGCCACGACATCCTCGGCATCCCAATGCTCGATGTCGCGCTTGCGGGTCAGCGTCGTCAACAAGAGGCCCTCCTGAAATCTGGATGGCCCCAAGGTAGGAAATCGGTATTGCGTCGATGCTGCGCGAAATGACCGGCAAATCAACGGTTGCTCACGAATACCGGGCAACCAACGTGAGAAGTGACCTTATGTTTCAGCTATGTGACACAAGGATTTCCGGCGGCCACAAATCGCCAGGAAACGCGAGAAAACGCGTAACCGAGCCGGAAGTTGAGAGCCTTGCCACAAAGCATGGCCCCAACCTCACGGCTCGGCAACTCGAACGGTGAATTTATTTCCAGGTGTCTTCCAGCATCTGCGGCTTGCACGCCACCCAGGCGCCCGCCATCAGGATCAGGACCGCCACCACCAGGAAGCCGAACGGAGCCAGCCAACCCCCGGTCATCGTGTGCAGCGCGCCGAACAGCAGCGGGCCCACGCATGCCACCGTGTAGCCGACACCCTGGGTGAATCCGGACAGCGCGGCCGAACCGGCGCCGGTACGGGTCCGCAGATTGATCAGGGTCAGCGCCATCGGGAAGGTCGACGGGCCCAGGCCCACCGCCAGCACCCACAGCAGCGGGGCGCTCATCGGCGCGACCAGCAGACCGGCGAATCCGATGAAGAAGAACACCGCGCAGCCGATGACGACCGGGAACGGATTGGCCATGCGGCCCACCACGATCGGTGCGCTCAGCGCCGCCACCAGGCCGATGAGGGCGAAGATGCCGACCATGCTGCCGCCGAAGGAGGCGCTGGCGCCGGCGTCGCTGAAGATCGTCGGCATCCAGGTGAACAGCGAATAGGTGATCAGCGAGGTCATGCCGAACATGAAGGCCATGCCCCAGGCCACCGGCGAGCGCCACACCCTGCCGGTGGATTCGACCGCGTCCGAAGGCAATTCGGTGGTGTCGACCCGGGCGTGGTCACGCCGCACCCGCAGCACCGCGATCCACGGCAACGCGGCGGCGAAGGCCAGCGCGGCCCACATGCCCAGCGACAGCCGCCAGCCGTGCGCGTCCGCGACCGGCACCGCGATCAGGGCCGGGAAGACGGTGCCCAGCTGCACCATCACGATGTAGACCGAGCTGAGCGCGGCCAGCCGATCCGAGAAGTACCGCTTGACCAGGGGCGGGATCACCACATTGCCGATGCCCATGCCGGCCAGGGCCAGCGCGGAGAAGGCCAGCAGCTCCCAGGTGGCGGGCACCAGGGCGCGGATCACCGAGCCGACACCGGTCATGAGCATGGCCACCAGGGCGGTCGTCTCCAGGCCCAGGCGACGCGACAGCACCGGGGTCAGCAGCCCGCCGAGGGCGAACATGGCGGTCGGCAGCATGCCGAACACGCCGACCACCGCGGTGGAGTAGCCGATGTCCTGGCCGATCCGGGCGGCGAGCGGAGTGAACGCGGTGACGGCGACGCGAAGGGTGAGAGCGGACATGACGATGGCGACGAGCACGAGCAGGCGGCCCTCGAACAGGGCCCGCTTCGAGATTTCGGGGCGGAACCCGATCGTCTCGCCCGGGGCATTGGAAAGGCCCCGCACCGGGGCCATCGTCTCATCCATCGTCGCAGTCACCCGTAAATCATAGGATGACCCGATGATGTGATGCAACGAATGTGAGGCAAGGTACGCTGTCACCCGTGCAACCAGTCCGGCGCACGAGCCTCATCGCCCAGGTGACCGAGCAGCTTCGTGCCGAAATCCGTTCCGGCCGTTGGGCCGTCGGCTCGCGTATCCCCACCGAACCCGAACTCACCGAACTCACCGGCACCGGCCGCAATACCGTGCGCGAGGCCGTCCAGGCCCTGGTGCACGCCGGCATGCTCGAGCGCAGACAGGGCTCGGGCACCTACGTCATCTCCACCTCCACCCTCGGCGGCACCCTCACCGAGTACCTGGCCGACGCCCAGCAGCGCGACGTCCTGGAGCTGCGTCGGGCCCTCGACACCACCGCCGCCCGGCTGGCCGCCGAGCGCCGCGACGACACCGACATCGCGACCCTGCGACGCGTGCTCGAAGAACGAACCCGCAACTGGGACACCGACTTCGACGCCGCCATCGAGGCCGACGTGCAACTGCACCGCGCCATAGTGGTCGCCAGCCACAATGCGGTATACCTGGAGTTCTACGACTCGCTGCTGCCCGTCATCGCGGCCGGGATCCGCTTCCGGTCCGAGCGTGAGGGCGAGACGTACCACGACGAGCACGCCGAACTGGTGCAGGCGGTCATCGACGGCGATCCGGAACGGGCGGCCCGCACCGCCAACTGCTTCCTCGACTCGCTCATGGCCGAATACCGGACGCTTGATACGAAATTCGAGTAACCGAAAGGTCACCACGCGACACACCGCCGGGTGAGGCCGAATTACCGTCTCCGTCACCGAAAAAAACTCGGACGTAAAAAGCGCTTCCTACGGTTGGACGCGACCGCAGCGGTTCTCCCGACGACCGGGAACCCATGATGAGGGCGGTCGCGACAGCCGAGAGGACAGCTGCTCATGGCAACCGTAGTAGAGGCGCCCGAAACGACCTTCGCCTTCCAAAGACGCGGACGGTGGATCGACCGCTGGGAACCGGATAACGGTGAATTCTGGGAAAACGGGGGTAAACAAACCGCCGGGAAAAATCTGATCTTCTCCGTTTTCGCCGAGAACCTCGGATTCAGCGTCTGGGTGCTGTGGGCCAGTGTGGTGACCGCCATGGGCTCGGCCGGATTCGTCTTCCTGAGTGCGAAGAATCCCGACTCGGTCAACAACGCGCTGCTGCTCACCTCCACCCCGACCCTGGTCGGCGCGGCCCTGCGCGTGCCCTACACCTTCGCCATCCCGCGCTTCGGCGGCCGCGCGTTCACCGCCTTCAGCGCCGCCATGCTGTTGATCCCCACGCTGGGCCTGGCGTATTTCATCAACCAGCCGAGCACACCCATGTGGGTGTTCATGGTGCTGGCCGCACTCGCGGGTGTCGGCGGCGGCAACTTCTCGTCGTCGATGGCCAATATCAACTTCTTCTTCCCCGAGGGTAAGAAGGGCGCGGCGCTGGGCATCAATGCCGCGGGGGGCAATCTCGGTGTGGCACAGACACAATTGTTCGTGCCGCTCATCATCACGCTGGGCACCCACATCATGGCCAAGAACCCGGGCGGCTACCGGTTCGGCATCACTCTCGCTGTGCTGGTGTGGATTCCGTTCATCCTCGTCGCCCTGTTCGGCGCGCTGCGCTACATGGACTCGCTGTCCGGCGCGAAATCCGATGGTAAGTCCTACAAACTGGCACTGAAGAACCAGCACACCTGGGTGATGGCGATCCTCTACATCGGCACCTTCGGCTCCTTCATCGGCTTCTCCTTCGCCTTCCCCACCCTGCTCAAGGCCAACTTCCCGAGCCTGGCCAAGATCGGCTGGATGGGCACCCTGGGCAACCTGGCCTTCCTCGGCGCCCTCGTGGGTTCCATGAGCCGGCCCTTCGGCGGCTGGATCGCCGACAAGCTCAGCGGCGCGAAGATCACGCTTTACGTCTTCGGTGGCATGGCGGCCGCCGCCGCGCTCATCGTGGCGTCACTGTCGGCCAAGAACTTCCCGCTGTACCTGATCTCGTTCCTGCTGCTGTTCGTGTTCAGCGGTATCGGCAACGGGTCGACCTACCGGATGATCCCGATGATCTTCACCGCTGAAGCGCGGCGGCACGCCTCGGAGACCGGTCAGGACATCGGGGCGGCCCTGATCTCCGCGAAACGGCAGGCGGGTGCGGCCATCGGCGTCATCGGCGCGATCGGCGCGGCGGGCGGCTGGATCCTGCAGCAGGCCCTGCGACTGTCGAACACCCACTACCACAGCATGAATCCGGCCTTCTGGGGCTACGTGGTGGCCTACCTCGCCATGGGCGCGATCTGCTGGTGGTTCTACCTGCGCTCCTCCTTCGCGGTCGGACGCGCACCCTCCCTGGCCCACGCCAACGTCTGAGCCCGCCCAACTCTCGGGGTTCTCAGGTAGTTACCCCGGAAAGCCCGTGGGCTCAGGCAATGACTTTGGAAGCGCGCCCTTCCAGAGATCCCCATCCTCAGGGGAACGGAAAGGCCGCGCCGGATTCGTCGCCCGGCGCGGCCTTTCCGTCTGTCCAGGCCCCTAGAGAAGCAGGCGGATCATGTCGGCGGTCCGGGCCAGGCCCGGGAATGCCTCGGGGGTGGACCGCGGGTGCAGGGCGTGCACGGCGAGACGGAACATGACCGCGCGCACCAGCATCTGCGGCCATTCGGGCAGATCGCCCCAGCGTTCCAGCAGGCCGTCGTCGGCCCCGCCCCAGGACAGGGCATCGACCACGATGACCGCCGCCGCCCAGGGGGCCGGCCGCCAGTACGGGGTGATGTCCGTGAGGCCGGGCGCGAAAGAGCCCGAGAACAGGACGGTTCCGAACAGATCGCCGTGCACCAGCTGCGCCGGAGTGGTCACCGGCTTGCGCAGGGTTGACAGCTGGGTGATCAGGATCTGACTGCGGTCGCCGTCCGGGGAGGTGGTCGGCAGCATGCCGCCCAGCTTGAGACTGCGCAGCGGAACCGCTTCCCACGCAGCGCGATCCGCGGCCGCGAAGACATCCACATCCACCCACGGCGCGACCGGCTGCGCGGCCAGGAAACGCGGACGCTCCAGACGCGCGGTCACCTGGTGCAGGCGCAATGACAGCGACACCACTTCGTCGTGCCGCGGCTCCGGCGCCCCTTCGAGGAAGATGTCGGCGCGCCAACCGGATACGACATATCGTCCATCGGTGGCCCGTACCGGCCGCGCCAGGCGCAGCCCGTCCACCCGCAAGGTCTCGCGTACCTTCGCCGACCACGCCGCTCGCGCATGATCAGTGACCGGGCTCAAGACCACATCGCCACAACGCCAGCCACCGTCCCAGTTCCCCAGCGGAACCGGCGCTTCCTCGCGCAACCCGAAGGTCGAGCGGACGTGCTCGGGAGGTTCCACAGCAGTCATGGTCACGCGCGTACGGTACCGCTGTACCGCCTCCCCGCGACTCAAGGTCAGACTGAGAGCCGTCGGAGTGTCGTCGGGGACCGGCGGTCGGGCGCGTCACCGATTTCGGACCTCCCCGGGGAGTTACCCGAATCCTTCCGAAATCAGTTGTCGCGTCCCGATAAATCGACGCTTTCGTTCAGTAGACCGGCAGCGACGGGTCGACCTGGTTGGCCCAGGCGATGATTCCGCCCTGAAGGTGGGTGGCGTCCGAGAATCCGGCGTTCTTGAGCGCCGCGAGCGCCTCGGCGGAGCGGATTCCGGTCTTGCAGTGCAGGACGATCGGGGTGTTCTGGGGCAGCTCGGCCAGGGCCTCGCCGGAGAGGATGCGGTCCTTGGGGATCAGGGTCGCGCCCTCGATGCGGACGATGTCCCATTCGACGGGCTCGCGCACGTCGACGATGGCGACATCCTTGCCGGCGTCGAGCATCTCCTTGAGCTCACGGGCGGTGATGGTGGAACCGATGGCCGCGGCCTGGCCCTCCTCGGACACCACGCCGCAGAACGCGTCGTAGTCGATGAGCTCGGTGATGGGCTGACGCTCCGGATCGCGGCGCAGCTTGATGGTGCGGTAGCTCATGTCCAGTGCGTCGTACACCATGAGCCGGCCCAGCAGCGGGTCGCCGATACCGGTGATCAGTTTGATCGCCTCGGTCACCATGATCGAGCCGATGGAGGCGCACAGCACGCCCAGCACGCCACCCTCGGCGCAGGACGGGACCATGCCCGGGGGCGGAGCCTCCGGGTAGAGGTCGCGGTAGTTGATGCCTCTCTTTTCGCCATCCGGCGCGTCGGGGGCGTCCTCCCAGAACACCGAGACCTGGCCCTCGAACCGGTAGATCGAGCCCCACACGTAGGGCTTGCCGGCCAGGACCGCGGCGTCGTTGACGAGGTAGCGGGTGGCGAAGTTGTCGGTGCCGTCGACGATCAGGTCGTAGCGGCTGAACAGCTCGACCGCATTGTCGGGTTCGAGGCGAATCTTGTGCAGCTCCACGGTGATTCCGGAGTTGATCTCCAGAATCGAATCGCGGGCGCTGTCCGCCTTGGAACGGCCGATATCGGACTCGCCGTGGATGATCTGACGCTGCAGGTTGGAGGCATCGACCTCGTCGAACTCCACGATGCCGAGCGTGCCGACACCCGCGGCGGCCAGGTACAGCAGCGCCGGGGAGCCCAGCCCGCCCGCGCCGATCACCAGCACCTTGGCGTTCTTCAAGCGTTTCTGACCGTCCACCCCGAGGTCCGGGATGATCAGGTGGCGGCTGTAGCGGGCGACCTCGTCCCGGGTCAGCTCCGCCGCCGGCTCCACCAGGGGCGGCAGGGAGGGATGCGATGACACGTCTTCGGACTCCTCAATCGAATTCGCCGGAAACTCGCGGCCATTGCTGCAACGCCGCGAGGCGGGGCGTTCTTCCCAAGCCTACGGATGTCACGTCACAGCCGGGCGGGGAGGTCGAACAGGCGGAAGAGGTCCGGGTAGTGGAACAGGTCCAGGCGGGCTATGCCGTCGCGGTCGAGGGTGAGGACGTGGAGGTTGGCGGCCTCGAACACGTCGCCGCGTTTGACATAGGCGGCCAGGGCCGGGCGGTTGTTGGCGCGAGTGGGTAGCAGGCGGAAGGCCTCGCCGCGGGCGAAGACCCGGCCCAGGAAGGCGGTGACGGCGTCGCGGCCCTGGAACCAGGCCAGGAACGGCGGCATCTGGAGCATGGCGTCGTCGCGCAGGATGCGCTTGAGGGCGTCGATGTCCATGGCCTCGAACGCCTCGACATAGCGCTTCAGCAGCTCGCGCTGCTCGTCGTCGCCGAGTTCGGCGGGACCGGCCTGGACGCCGGACAGCTGCGCGTGCGCCCGCTGCAGGGCGCTGTTGACGGCGGCGGTGCTGGTATCGAGCAGCCCGGCCACCTCGGCCGCCCGCAGCGCCAGCACGTCCCGCAGGATCAGCACCGCGCGCTGCAATGGCGGAAGGTGTTGCAGCGCGGCCACGAACGCCAGCCGCACGCTCTCTCTGGCCGCCACCACCGCGGCCGGATCGCCGTCCCCGAGCAGCGCGTCCGGGAACGGCTCCAGCCACGGCAGTTCGGGCGAACGATCGAGACGCTCCGCCCCCACCACCGGATTCGGCTGCGCCAGATCGACCGGCAGCGCCCGCCGCTGCGCGCTCTTCAACGCGGTGAGGCAGACATTGGTGGCGATCCGATACAGCCAGGTGCGCAGCGAAGCCCGTTGCGGGTCATAGGAATCCGCCGACCGCCAGGCGCGCACCAGGATCTCCTGCACCAGATCCTCGGCATCGTGCAGCGAGCCGGTCATCCGGTAGCAGTAGGCGAGCAGTTCGGAGCGGTGCGAATCGGCGACGGCGACCACGTCGTCGACGGTGGCGGTCATCCCACCTTGCTAGCACGGCGTCGCCGAACCGTCGAGCCACCGGCCGCCGACCAGCGGCCGATGAGTTTTCACGAGCCGGTGAGTACGTACCGGTGACATCCGAACCGACCCGAAAGGTCACTCCCCCATGACCACTCACCAGCGCTGGACGCTCGCCCTCACCTCGGTGGCGTCACTCATGGTGGGGCTCGACGCACTCGTCGTCACCACCGCGCTCAACACCATCCGGGTCCAGCTCGGCGCGTCCCTCGAGGCGCTCGGCTGGACCTTCAACTCGTACACGCTCGCACTCGCGGTGCTCCTGATGACCGCCGCGGTGATCGGCGACCGCATCGGCCGCCGCCGCCTGCTCATCGCCGGGCTCACGCTGTTCACCCTCTCCTCCGCCGCCTGCGCACTGGCCACCGGCATCAGCGCACTGATCGCCGCCCGCGCGGTGCAGGGCGTCGGCGCGGCCATGATCATGCCGGCCGCCTTCGCCCTGCTCGCGGTGGCCTTCCCGCCCGCCCAGCGCGGACGGGCCATGGGCATCTTCGCCGGGATCACCGGGCTGGCCATCCTGGGCGGACCCGTCGTCGGCGGGGCCGTGGTGCAGGGCCTGACCTGGCAGTGGATCTTCTGGCTCAATGTGCCCATCGGCGCGGCGCTGATTCCGGCCGTCCGCCGCTGGGTCGCGGAAAGCACCGGGCCCGCCGCACAGGTCGACACCGTCGGCGTCCTGCTGTCCGG
This sequence comes from Nocardia sp. NPDC101769, assembly GCF_044766925.1. Taxonomy (NCBI): domain Bacteria; kingdom Bacillati; phylum Actinomycetota; class Actinomycetes; order Mycobacteriales; family Nocardiaceae; genus Nocardia; species Nocardia sp. NPDC101769. The sequence goes on from NZ_JBIWMX010000009.1 coordinate 144,446, forward strand.
GCTCGGCGTACTCGGGCTGGTGCTCGGACTGGTTCGCGGCAATGCGATCGGCTGGACCAGCGCCGAGGTCCTGGGCGCACTGCTCGGCGGCGGTGCCCTGCTGGCGGCCTTCATCGGCTGGGAGCTGCGCACCCCACAGCCCATGGTGCCCATGCGGCTGTTCACCCGCCCCGGCTTCGGCGCCGCCAATCTGGCGGGGCTCCTGATGACCGCCGCGCTCTTCGGCACCGCGTTCTTCTTCGCCCAGTACCTGCAGGCCGGGCTGCACAACAGCCCGCTCGGCTCCGGGCTGCGCCTGCTGCCCTGGACCGCAACGCTTTTCGTGGTCGCCCCACTGGCGGGCGCGCGCATGAGCCGGATCGGCGAACGCCGGTTGATCGCGGCCGGACTGCTGCTGGCGGGGATCGGCCTGCTCTGGATAGCCCTGGCCGCCGGGGCCGGGGCCGGATATCCGGCGCTGATCGGGCCGATGCTGCTGACCGGTATCGGCATATCGGCCGCCATGCCCGCGGTGCAGAACGCGGCGATCAGCTCGGTCGGACCGGAGTCCATCGGCACCGCGTCGGGGATCTACAACGCCCTGCGCCAGCTCGGCGGCAGCTTCGGAATCGCGGTCACCTCAGCGGTTTTCACCGTCGCCGGCGGCTACACCTCGACGACGGCCGTCCAGCACGGCTTCCGCGCGGCACTGCTCACCGCGGCCGCCGCGGCGGCCCTGGGCGCCCTGGCGGGCCTGGGCGTCGCCAGGCACCAGCCTTCGGCCGCAACGGAACCCGTGTCCGCCGCCGCGGTGGAGGGCGCTCAGGCCCGCGGGTAGGGCCACGGGTTGAAGCGGCAGGTCTTGCCGTCCATCGGCACCACACCTTCGGGATCGAGCTTCGCGATGTCGTTGTTCCTGGTCCCGAAGGTCTGCTGCATCATGACCGGCGCCAGCCCGCCGTCGACCTCGCACGGCTGGTGCTCGTGGTAGCCGATGGCATGTCCCACTTCATGATTGATCTGGTACTGCCGGTAGGAGCCGACATCGCCCTCGAAGGCCAGCGCCCCGCGCACCCAGCGCACCTCGGAGAGCACCACGCGGCCCAGATCGGCGTTGTAGCAGGAGGAGTCGACCGGGATCTCGAAACCGCAGGACTTGCGGGTGGTATCGCGGGAGGTCAGCGAGATGCGGAAATCCGGAGTGCCGGTGTCCACGCGCCGGAAGCCGAAACGCGGATCATGGGTCCAGGACTTGGGATTCGCGAGGGTGGCGTCGACCATCTGGCCGATGGCCGGATCACCGCCGAGGCTGGCGGTGTCCACGCCGTCCTCGATCTCCACGGTGTAGGTGAACACGTGCTGGGAGCCGGTGCCGACCTGCGCGGTATTGCCGGGCACCAGGTGCCAGCTGCCGGTACCGGTGTCGGTGTAGGGCCCGCCGGGCGGGACCGCGCCGGTGGGCAGATCGGCGGCGTACCTGCCATCGCCCTTGGGTGCGCCGCCGATGATGCCGCTGGGCTTGTCGGTGTGCTCGCTGAGGCGGCCGAAGCCGGGGAGTCCGGTGCTGGCGTCGCCGGTGTGGCGCAGGGCGTCCACCGCGACCAGGACGGTGATGACGAGCAGTACTGGCAGGGCGTAGGCACGCCAGCCGTAGGTGCTCACGAAGCGGCCCAGCGGACTCTGCTTCTTGGTCTCGCGGTCGGGGCGCTGCCGGTTGCGGGCATCGGCGGGCGGGGCGGTGGGATCCCAGCGGGCGCGCAGCGGCTGGTGCGGCAGCGGCAGGCGATCACCGGCGGGCTGACTCGGATCGGGTACGGGTTCGGGCGGTGTGATGAGCCCGGAAGATATCGAGGGGCCGGTCTGCGATGCGCTGGCGCGGGTGTACAAACCGAGCGGATCGTAGATCGGCCCGCTGGGTCTTCTTCGGCGCTTGCTTCCGGCGGCCGGCACACCGGCCCCCACGGGGCGGCGCGAATCAGGCCCGCCGGAACTGCTGCCCCCATGGTCGGTCACGACTGACAGACTCTCACAGCCCGCCCCCACGCACGGAAGGGCCGTGGCCAGGCGGTGCTATTGCTGCGAGATATCTCACGCCAATGCGGCAGAGCTCACAAATCAGAACATGTGCTACACAGTTGTGATCGGCCTCGCATAATCGATGCGAGTCCCACTCGACCATCACCGGTGCTGATCGGCAACAACCAGCACACCAATATTCGGAACCTGGATCGGCACGGGCCCCATGAGCGAGTATCGTTCGTGGGATACCGGTGACATCCTTCCCACCGGGAATCAACTGGGAGAAAAGGCAATGACTGACCTCGTGGACCGGATGACGTCGCACCGCACGTCATCCGAGGCCATGGCGGCAAGCAAGCGCGGCACCCGCCTGCCCCGCGAGGCGCGCCGGGCGCAGCTACTCGCGGCCGCCAGCGAGGTCTTCGTGCTACGCGGCTATCACGCCTCGGGCATGGATGAGATCTCGCAGTGCGCCGGCGTCAGCAAACCGGTGCTCTACCAGCACTTCTCGAGCAAGCTCGAACTGTATCTGGCCGTCCTGCAGAACTACGTCGACGCCCTGGTGTCGAGCGTGCGCCAGGCGCTGCGCTCCACCACCGACAACAAGCAGCGCGTGCGCGCCGCCGTGCAGGCCTACTTCGACTTCGTCGATCACGAAACCCAGGGCTTCCGACTGGTTTTCGAATCCGATCTGACCAATGAGCCGCAGGTGCAGCGCCGTGTCGAGCAGGCCACCGAGGCGTGCGTGGACGCGGTCTTCGACCTGGTCGCCCACGACTCCGGCCTGGAGCCCTACCACGCCCGTGTGCTCGCCGTCGGCCTGGTCGGCGCCAGCCAGCTGAGCGCGCGCTACTGGCTCGAGGCGGACCGGCCGATCAGCAAGGACGACGCGGTCGACACCACCGTCGCATTGTGCTGGGGCGGCCTGAAGCACGTACCCCTGCACCCGATGGATTGAGAGAAAAGTTCTCTCATCTCTCGAAGGATTCGGGGGTAATCCCCTGAATCCCCGACAACAACAAAAGAATTGCCCCGCCGAGCTGCTCGGCGGGGCAATTCTTTTACGTCACTAGGGGTTTCAGGAAGTCCCCGAGAGTTCGGCTAGACGGCCGCGAAGCCGACGCGACCCGAAGAGGGGGTGCCGATCTCGACATAGGCGACCTTCGAGGCCTGGATCAGGAACTTGCGGCCCTTCTCGTCGGTCAGCGTGACGACGCCACCCTCACCCTGGAGCGCGCCGGTGACGGCCGCCTCGACCTCGGCGGGGGTCTGCGAGCTGATGATGACGAGCTCACGCGGGCTATCCGAAATGCCGATCTTGACCTCCACGGCCAACCTCCGAACCTAGAGTCCTGTGCTGTCCTGATCACGCTAGCGCAGCCGGGACAGCGTCCGGCCGCGACCGCCTGCGCTGTCAGCGAACAGCACCCACGGCACTGCCAGGGAACAGCGCAGACGGCGGGGAGAAACGGGGAGCGTCAGCTCAGGCCGAGTACGCGCATGCGCTCGGCGTGACTGTTCTGCATGTGCTCGAACAGCGTGGCGATGCCGTTCAGATCGCCCGTGGCGGTGAGCACCAGGTCGGTGAGCCCGTCGCGCTGCGCCATCACGTACTGCGCCTGGGTGATGGCCTCACCCAGCAGGCGGCGGCCCCACAGCGCCAGCCGGTCCCGCTCGGACCGGTTCTGGGCGACCGCGGTGCGCACCTCCTCGATGACGAACTCGGAGTGGCTGGTCTCGGCCAGCACATCGCGCACCACGTCGGCGACCTCGGGAGCCAGGGCGCCGGCGATCTCGGTGTAGAAGTCGGCGGCGATGCCGTCGCCGACGTAGAACTTGACCATCGACTCCAGCCAGGTGGAGGGGTCGGTGGAGGCGTGATAGGCGTCCAGGGCGCGCACGAACGGGGCCATGGCGTCGAAGATGTCGACGCCGCGGTCGGCCAGCGCCCGCTCCAGGGTCTTGAAGTGTTCCATCTCGTTGCCGGCCATCTTGGCGACGGCCACCCGGCCGCGCAGCGTGGGCGACAGCTTGGCCTCTTCGGCCAGTCGGTAGAAGGCGGAGATCTCACCGTAGGCGAGGACCGCGAAGAGGTCGGTGGCTCCAGGATGTTCGGCGGAGATACGGCCGTCGGAAGACTCCGAGGTAGCGCCGAGCGCAGTGGACGAGTTTGCTCCCATGGGACCCCACCCTAGCGGCCGAAAACGACGCGCATTCATCCATCGGCGACGACACCCGGGGCGCACCCCCGATATGCTCGTAATGCCTTGTAACACAACGCAATTCAGGATCGAACCGGCGATTCGTGGCTACCGCCGGCCCATCCTTCCGAGGTAGCGGCCTGTCAGGGCTGGTCGCGCAGGAACTTGTCCAGATACGTCCACGTGGTGTCACGGGCGATGAGAATGCCGAGATGAGAGCCGGGTGCGGTCTCGTACCGCACCTCCGGCGAGCCGGTCAGCGTCGTCGTCCCGTGCTCCACGGCGGCGGCCGCGGTGATCACGTCGTTCGGTCCGCCGACGAGCAGCACCGGCTGGGTGATGTCGGCCAGCGCGATCTGCCGGTCGCCCAGGTGCACCACGCCCTTGCCGATGTCGTTGTTGAGGATGAAACGGCCCCACAACTGGTTGTAGAAACGCCCCGGATAGCCGGGCAGTGAATTCTGGAACCGATCGATGGTCTCCATCCGGGCCAGGGTCGCGGTGTCCGCGAGATTGCTCGCAATGAAGAACGGCCGCTTGAGTTCCCGATCCCAGGCGGTGGCGCGGTAGGCGATCCGGGTCAGCTGCGCCGAGACCCCACCGGCGACGCGAATGGCCGCGGTCGCGGTGCGGCCGCCGTCGATGCGTGCCAGGGTGCGCAGTTCGCGCGCACCGATCATGTGGTCGTAGCTCAGCGGCGCGCCGACGGCCGTGATGGACCGGATGGGCAGCGCCTGATCGGCCGCGGCGGTCAGCAGGGCCAGGACGCCGCCGATGGACCAGCCCACCAGATCCACCGGACGGCCGCCGCGATCCGCGGAGACCTCGCGGATGGCCTCGGGCAGGATGTCCTCGATCCAGGTCTCGAAGCCCATGCGCCGGTCCTCGAAGGTGATGTCGCCGTAGTCGACCAGGTAGGGCGCCCGGCCGGATTCCAGCAGGAACCGGGCCAGGCTCTGATCGGGGCGCAGGTCGAAGCAGAAGGCGGGCGCGGCCAGCGGCGGGACCAGCAGCACGGCCGGATCGTCGGGGCCCGCGCCGTCGTAGCGGCGCAGTTCGCGATGCGGCGCGTCAGACAGCACCGTCGACGGGGTGGGTTCGGGGGCCTCGATGCCGTCGCCGAAGGTCAGCGACCACATGTTTCGGGCGGCGGTGCTCACGGTGTCTGCCAAGCTCACGGCACCACCTTCGCAGATAGTGGTACACGGTGTATCACCTATGTGAGCAACTCAACTGTCCAGGCGGTGGCCGACACGATTGTCCCCGGGCGAATTATGGTGCGCCACAATCATTAACGGCAATGCGAAACCCCGGATCAGGCCGCCTCTCACTACCGATAAGCACGCCAACCAGCGCAATAACGCCACACATTAGCGGTGGCGGAAATCAGGGTGAAGGCCGTATCACGCTACAATCTCCGCGGACGCGGAATTCATACCCGTAGTCCATGGAAAATGTGCGCGCACTCCGATCCGCAGCACTGCACCGCCGCGCCAGGTCGACGCCCATCCACCGGAGAGGCATCCCGCAGCGGCGAGAACGGATCAAGTGGTCGTCGCGGACCGACCGGGTCCGCCCCACGCCTCGTGCGCGCGAGACGCGATAAACGAGGAAAGGCAAGAACCTGAGCAAGATCACCGTAGAGCAGGAACCGGGTGTGGCGGACACGCTGCTGACCGCGGAACTCGACGACACCCACCTCGCTCCCTCTTTCGCCGAATTGGGCGTGCACCCGGAAATCGTCCGGGCCCTCGCCGACATCGGCATCGAACGCACTTTCGCCATTCAGGAACTCACCCTGCCGCTCGCGCTGGCCGGTGAAGATCTCATCGGCCAGGCCCGCACCGGTATGGGTAAGACCTTCGGCTTCGGTGTGCCGCTGCTGCACCGCATCGCCACCGGCGGCTCCGGCACGAAGGAACTCGACGGCACTCCGCGCGCCCTGATCATCGTGCCGACCCGCGAGCTGTGCATCCAGGTCACCGAGGACCTGGAGAACGCGAGCAAGTATCTGAAGGACGGCAACGGCAAGGCCGTCCGGGTCACCTCCATCTACGGCGGCCGCCCGTACGAGTCGCAGATCGAGGCGCTGCGCGCCGGCGTCGACGTGGTCGTCGGCACCCCGGGCCGCCTGCTGGATCTGGCCGAGCAGCAGCATCTGATCCTGGGCAAGGTGCAGGTGCTGGTCCTCGACGAGGCCGACGAAATGCTGGACCTGGGCTTCCTGCCCGATATCGAGCGGATCCTGAACATGGTCCCCGAGCAGCGGCAGACCATGCTGTTCTCGGCCACCATGCCCGGCCCGATCATCACCCTGGCCCGCGCCTTCCTGAACCGGCCCACCCACATCCGCGCCGAGGAGCCGCACGATTCCGCGGTGCACGACCGGATCACGCAGCTGGTCTACCGGGCCCACGCGCTGGACAAGAGCGAGCTGGTCGCCCGCATCCTGCAGGCCGAAACCCGTGGCTCGACAATGATTTTCGCACGCACCAAGCGGACCGCGCAGAAGGTCGCCGACGATCTGGCGGAGCGCGGCTTCGCCGTCGGCGCGGTGCACGGCGATCTGGGGCAGATCGCGCGCGAGAAGGCGCTCAAGAAGTTCCGTGAGGGCAAGATCGACGTGCTGGTCGCCACCGACGTGGCCGCCCGCGGCATCGACATCGACGACGTCACCCACGTCGTCAACTACCAGTGCCCGGAGGACGAGAAGACCTACGTGCACCGCATCGGCCGCACCGGTCGCGCGGGCCGCACCGGCGTCGCGGTCACCCTGGTCGACTGGGACGAGCTGAATCGCTGGGCCCTCATCGACAAGGCCCTCGACCTCGGCATCCCGGAACCGGTGGAGACCTACTCCCGCTCCCCCCACCTCTACGCGGAGCTCGGCATCCCGGAGGGCGTCACCGGCGTCATCCGCAAGCGCAAGCCCGAGCGCGACGAGGACGCCGTCGTGGTGGAGCGCGAACGCCGCGACACCCGCAACCGCAACCGCCGTCGTACCCGCGGCGGCCGGCCGGTCGAGGGCGAGGCGGCCGTGGTGACCACCGAAGCCCCTGCCGCCGAGGCCGATTCGGCCGCCGGTGATCCGGAGAAGACCGGCCGCCGTCGTCGCCGTCGCCGTCGTGGCAAGGGCGGCAACACCCCGGCCGACGCTATCGTCGCGACCACGGTCGAGACCGAAGTCGACACCGACGGCCCCGCCGAGGTTGCCGACGTCGTCGCCGAGGATGCCGCGGACGGCGCCCGCCGGGGGCGCAAGCGCAGCCGCCGTGCGGGCAAGGGTTCCGCCGAGAGCACCGGCGTGACCGAGGCCGCCGCCGACATCGTCCCGGAGGCCACCGCCGACATCGTCCCGGAGGCCACCGCCGACATCGTCCCGGAGGCCACCGCCGAGACGCCCGCGCCGGTCGAGGCGAGCGTGGCCACCACGACGGTCGAGCCGGTCACCGACGCCGACGCGGTCGTGGCCGACGCGCCCCGCAAGCGCACCCGCCGGACCAAAGCAGCCGTCGAGGCCACGGTCACTGCCGCTAAGGCCCCGGTCACTGCGGTCGAGGCCCCGGTCGCCACGGAGTCGGCCGTCGTCGCCGAGACCGAGGCGGCGGCTCCCGTGACCGCCGAAGCGGACGCGCCCCGCAGGCGCACCCGCCGCACCAAGGCCGCCGTGGCCGAATCCGGCACCGGCGCAGACGGTTCCGCCGTCGTGGTGGAATCGGCTGCCACCGACGGTGACTCGGCCGAGCCCGCGCTGCGGGCGCCGCGCAAGCGCACCAGCCGCGCCGCGAGCACCGCGCCGACCGCCGACGAGGCCATCGCCGACGCCGAGGTCGCCGCGGAGGCTCCGAAGAGCGCACCGCGCAAGCGGACTCGCAAGGCCGCGGCCGCGACCGTGGACGCCAACGGCGCCGCCGAGGCCCCGGCCGAAGCTGCGGAAGCGCCGAAGGCCGCGCCCCGCAAGCGGACTCGTAAGGCGGCCGCGGCGACCGTGGACGCCAACGGTGCGGCCGAGGTGGTCGCGGAGGCGGCGGACGGTACCGAGGCGCCGAAGGCCGCGCCGCGCAAGCGGGTCCGCAAGGCCGTCAAGGCGGAGGTCGAGGCGGTCGAGTCGGGTGCTGCGGCCAGCGGTTCCGACGAGGCCGCGGCGGCGGCTCCGGTGCGGCGGACCCGGCGGAAGAAGGCCGACGTGGACGCCGAGGCCACCGTGGTGGTGACCGACACCGCGGTCGCGGCCTCGGCCTAGCCGCGCGGATCGGTTACTCTCGCTGTCGTGCTCGCACCCGAGCGGCGGACGCGCGCCGATATTCTCACCGCTGTCGCGATCGCCGCTCTGGTGGCGATCGCGGCAGCGGTCGTGGTGCTGACCAGCGATGTGCGCGGCACCCACGCGCAGTCCGCGAACCACACCCTCACCCCGCCACCGGCGGCCGACTCGGTGCCTACGCAGGTCAAGGAGCTGTGGCACGCACCGGACGGCGCGGCCATGCGCTCGCTGACGGTGGGCGCGGTGGCCGTCACCGCCGAGGACGGCACCGTCACCGGGCGGGATGCCCGTACCGGCGACGAGGTCTGGAAGTACCAGCGGGACATGCCGTTGTGCGCGGTGGAGGTCCAGTTCGGGACGGTCATCGCCACCTACCGGGATCAGCGCGGCTGCAGTCAGACCACCCTGCTCAACGCCGAGACCGGGACCCGGGTGACGGCGCGGTCCAGCTACATGGACAAGCAGATCACCCTGGCCCCGGACGGCACCTACGTGCTCGCGCTGGGCGACGACCGCCTGGAGATGTGGCGCTCGGATCTGGTCCGCACCCTCGAGTACGGCTATGTGGACGCCCCGGTGAATCCGCACACCCAGCCGCGCACCGACTGCCGCCTGCTCTCGGCGGGCTCGGCGCCCAGCCGGGTGGCGGTGCTGGAACGCTGCCCCAAGGATTCCGCCGACCGGCTGTCCATCCTCAATCCCGCGCCCAAGGACGGCACGGTGCCGGAGGAGTACAGCACGCACGTGCTCAACGAACCCGGCGGCGCGGTGGACGGGGCGCGCGTGATCGCGGTGTCCGACACCCGGACCGCGCTCTACCTCCCCGCCACCCCGACCACCCCGCCGGTGCTGACCATCTATGACGTCAGCGGCAATCTGCTTGCCACCCACCAGGTTCCGGCCTTCACGGACACCGCCATGGTGGCGCGCCTGTCCACCGGTTTCTTCGTCTTCACCGGCGACAGCCTGATCGCCCTCAACCCCACCACCCTCGACCCCCAGTGGGGCGCCCAGCACGTGCTCGGCACCCCGGCGCTGATGGCCGGCCAGCTGGTGGCCCCGGTCCCGGACGGCCTGGCCATCCTGGATCCCGCCACTGGCGCGCAGGTCTCGCGAATCCCGCTGCAGCGCAGCGACTACCACAACGAGCCCATCGCGCTGAGCGTTTCGGGCAGCGTCTTCCTGGAGCACCGGGGCACCCAGGTCTACGGCGTCGGCACGGCCTCTTGACCCCGGCCGCCCTCGGCGTGCCGTCGCGACAACTGATTTCGCAAGGCTCCGGGTAACTCCCCGGGTACGTCCAGAATCGGCTCGGCTCCCGACCGCCGGGTGCCCGATTCCGACCGGCTCTCTGCCGCCCGCTGTGTATTCGGGGAGGCGGTGGAGCATGATCGAATTCATGAGTGGTGACGAATTCCGGTTGGTAGTGCTGCGACACGGGGAGACGGCCTGGTCGGCCGCGCGCCGCCACACCGGCCGCACCGATGTGCCCCTCACCGAGATCGGCGAGGCCCAGGCCCGGGCCGCCGGAAAACTGCTGTACGACATGGAATTGCGGAATCCGCTGGTGCTGTGCAGCCCCCGGCAGCGCGCGCTGCGCACCGCGGCGCTGGCCGGGCTCCCCGGCGTCATCGTCGACGACGATCTGGTGGAGTGGGACTACGGCGAATACGAGGGCCTCACCACGCCCGAGATCCAGCAGATGTCCCCCGGCTGGACCATCTGGACCGGCGAGCCCCCCGAGGGCGAGACCGCCGAGCACGTCCGCAAGCGCGCCGACCACGTGCTGGCCACCGTCATACCCGAGCTCGCCATCCGCGATGTGGTGCTGGTCGGCCACGGTCACTTCTCCCGCGCGCTCATCGCCCGCTGGGCCGAGTTCGAGGTGATCGAAGGCCGCCGGTTCTTCCTGTCCACCGCCGCGGTTACGGTGCTGGGACACGATCACCAGGCTCGAACCGTGCTCGCGCACAATCTGGTTCCGCCGCTCAACCCGTAGGAAGGGGCCGCCGAATGATTCGCCGCGCCACCCCCGCAGACATCCCGGCGCTCGTGCAGCTCGTTCACGATCTGGCCGAGTACGAGAAGGCCGCCGACGAGTGCACCCTCACCGCGGCCCAGCTCGAGACGGCCCTGTTCGGGCCGCAGCCCGCGCTGTACGCCCATGTGGCCGAGAGTGATCAGGGCGTGGTGGGCTGTGCCATCTGGTTCCTGAACTTCTCCACCTGGAAGGGCGTGCACGGGGTCTATCTGGAGGATCTCTACGTCAAGCCGGAGGTCCGCGGCCGCGGGCTGGGCAAGAGCCTGCTCGCGACGCTGGCCCGCGAGGCCGTCGAGCAGGGGTACGCCCGCGTCGACTGGTCGGTTCTCACCTGGAACACCCCGAGCATCGACTTCTACGAATCCATCGGGGCCGAGCACCAGCACGAGTGGACCGGCTACCGCCTGCGCGGCGCGGCCCTGGCCCGCCTGGCGGCGCACGCCGACGACTGAATTCGCCGCGGCATCCGAATTCGCCGCAGGATCGCTGGAAAGCGCTCGCTCACCCGAGAGGTGGGCGAGCGTCCGAAAACTCGCTCACGGGCCACTGAGCAACTAATACGGCGACTCTGCGCAAAGGACTGGGACTACTCCTCGACGGAGCCGTAGCCCGCGGCCATCCACCGATTCGAGGCCGGAGCGAACAGCGCACCCAGCGCACCCAGCGCCAGCAATCCCAGCGGCGCCCCGAACTCGGGCCGGCCCGAGGTGAACATGTAGTACGCGACACCCAGCAGCAACAGCTGGGTCAGCGTCGCGATGGCCCGCCCCCACCGCTTCCCGCGCATCAGCCCGATCCCCGCGGCCAGCACCGCGCCACCCAGGATGGCCGCGTACCCGGCGGTGAGATAGCTGTTCTTGGGACTCTGCGCCGACCCGTTCACGCCGACGATGATCAGCACGACCATCGCGACCAGGCCCAGCGCGCCCTCGAGCGCTACCAGCGCGCCCGCCACGCGCACCGTCGCCGGCACCGCGTCGCTCTCGCCCGCGGGCTTGTTCTCGCCCACGGGCTTGTACTCGCCGTTGTTCTCCTCAGCCACCCGCCCAGCCTACGACCGAGCGTCGTTGCGCAGTGCACCCGTACGGCCGAAATCAGTTCGGAACTGGCACTTCAAGGTTCGCGGCCGTCTCGTTCTGGACCGACGGAGCGGGGGAGCGAAGCGGAGGAGCGGAGGAGGGAAGAACGAGACCTCGGGGCCGCGAACCCGCCGGAGCGGAGCGGAGGCAAAATAGGCACCGTGCGGACCTTGCTTATCGTGAACCCGAATGCCACTTCGACCACTCGGTCCACTCGCGATCTGCTTGCTCACGCACTCGAAAGCCGCACCCAGCTGACCGTTCACCAGACCGAGCACCGGGGGCACGCCGCCGAGCTGGCGCGCTGGGCCGCTGACACCCGGATGGACCTGATCGTGGTGCACGGCGGGGACGGCACGGTGAACGAGACCGTCAACGGTTTCCTCCCGCTGCCGGGTGAGCCGCAGCGGGAGTGGGTGCCGCGGCTCGGCGTCATCCCGGGCGGCTCGGCGAATGTGTTCGCGCGCTCGCTCGGCATCGAACAGGATCCCGTGACCGCCACCAATCAGCTCATCGATCTGGTGGCCGACGACGCAGACCGCCGTATCGGGCTCGGCGTCGCCGACGATCGCTGGTTCCTCTTCAGCGCGGGAGTCGGACTCGACGCGGATGTGTGCGAGGCCATCGATGCCAAGCGCGCGAATGGCAAAGCCGCCACGCCCGCTCGCTATCTGCGCACCACGGTCCGGCAGTTCTTCCGCACCAAACGACATGCCCCGCAAGTGCGTCTCGACATTCCAGGTCACGAACCGGTCACGGACGTGCATTACGCATTCGTGACCAATGCCAGTCCCTGGACTTATCTCGACAACACGCCCGTGGTCACGAACCCGGGAACCGCATTCGAATCGGGTCTCGGGGTGTTTGCCATGCGAACTATGGGTGTTCTGCCCACCCTGATGGTCGCCCGGCAGTTGCTGGCAGCCCACGGAGATCCCAAGGGCCGCACATTGTTTCGCGATGACGACGTTCCGGCGGTGACCGTTACCGCGACCGAACCGATCGGCTTGCAAATCGATGGCGACTTCATCGGACGCCGCAACATGGTGAATTTCACAGCCGTCCCGGATATCCTCGATGTGGTCGCGCCGAAGCCCTAGCCGGTTCGACACGCGTGAGAAACATCGCGGTTGCGCTGCGAAAGCTGGCCCAACCGAGTACAAATGACACGGCGGATCCCCATGTAGGGGTCTTACAGCGTGAGCTTCCCCACGGTGCACCGGGTATCTATTGACATCTACGGTGTTCGTGAAAGCATTCACAAGCAACCGTGCGGAAACATTCGAGTCGCACAAGTGAACGGACCACAAACCCAAGGGGCAGCGTCGTGCGCGCCCTAGCAAAGGAGCAGAGGAATGGACTGGCGCCACAAGGCCATCTGTCGCGACGAGGACCCCGAGCTGTTCTTCCCGGTGGGAAACAGTGGTCCGGCGCTCGCGCAGATTGCCGATGCCAAGCTGGTCTGCGCTCGCTGCCCCGTCACCGCTGACTGCCTTTCCTGGGCCCTGAAGTCGGGCCAGGATGCCGGCGTGTGGGGTGGTATGAGCGAAGACGAGCGTCGCGCGCTGAAGCGCCGCAACGCGCGGACGCGTACCCGCACCGTCGTCTAACCAGCTAGGCGACAGGCGTTACGGCCGACCCCAGCCTCGCGGCCGCATCGCAATTCGGCCCGGCACCAATTCAGGTGCCGGGCTTCAGTGTGTATAGGGGCCGGCCAAGTCTCCGGACTCTCAGGGGCTCCGCCCCGGAACCCCACGAAGCACCTCGAGGGCTCCACCCCCAAAGCCCCTGCCCAATTCTGATCACGAGAGGAATTCCCGTTCAACGGGATTGCCTCTTCGAACGAAAGTTCGGGCGCAGATTTTTCATCACGCCCGAACTTGTCCGCCGCGCAATATCTTTCAGCGGGCGGAGCGACGGCCGAGGGGAACTCGCAGGACCGCGTCGGTGCCGACATCGGCGCCGGGATGAAGTCCGATGGACCCGCCCAATTCCGCCGTCACCAGTGTGCGGACGATTTGCAGGCCCAACCGGTCGGAGGCTTCCAGGCTGAATCCATCGGGCAGGCCGCGGCCGTCGTCGCTGATGATGACGTCGAGCCAGCGGGCCGAACGCTCGGAACGGATTGTGACAGTACCGTTCTCGCCGGCGTCGAAGGCGTGCTCGATGGCGTTCTGCACCAGCTCGGTCAGCACCATGACCAGCGGCGTCGCCCGTTCGGCGGAGAAGACGCCGAGCGATCCGGCGCGACGCACCTTGATGCGGGCGGTGTGGACCGTCGCCACATCGGCCATGATCGGCAGCAGGCGGTCCACCACCTCGTCCAGATCGACCTCTTCGTCAACCGACATGGACAGCATTTCGTGCACCGAGGCGATCGAGGTGACCCGGCGGACCGATTCGGTCAGCGCCAGGCGGGCCTCCTCGTTCTCGGTGCGGCGGGCCTGCAGTCGCAACAGCGCCGCCACCGTCTGGAGGTTGTTCTTCACCCGATGGTGGATCTCGCGAATCGTCGCGTCCTTGGACAGCAGCGCGCGGTCGCGCCGCTTCACCTCGGTGACATCACGGACCAGCACCGCGGCCCCTGCGAGCTCCCCGTGCGGGCGCAGCACCAGGGTGCGCAGCAGCACGGTCGCGCCGCGGGCCTCGACTTCCATTCGGCGCCCGGCCTTTCCGGCCAGGGCCGCCTGGATGTCGCCGACCACTTCCTGCGCGTCGAACGGATCGGTGATCAGCGAGCGGGTGGTCAGCGCCAGATCCTGGCCGACCAGGTCGTTCTGCAAACCCATGCGGTGATAGGCAGACAAGGCATTGGGGCTGGCGTAGACGACCGTGCCCTCGGTGTCGAGGCGGATGAAACCGTCGCCCGCGCGGGGGCTGGAGTGCGCGCCGGTGCGGTCCTCGAGCGCGGGCCAGGTGCCGTCGGCGACCATCTGGCACAGGTCGTCCGCGCAGGACATGTAGGCGATCTCAAGGCTGGAGCGCATCTTGCGACGCTGGATATCGGTGTCGCGGCCGAGCACGGCGATGATGTCGTCACCGACCCGCACCGGAATGGCCTCGCGCATGGCGTGCACGGGATGCGGGTGATAGACGCCGGTGAGCGCGGTATCGGTTTCGGTGCGAGCGATATCGGCGGTCAGCAGGGCCTCGAACACCTGCGGATTCGCCTCCTTGGTGGCGAGGGTGCCGACCAGATCCTCGAGGTGCACGGTGGGCGCGGTGGTGGGGCGGCACTGGGCGACGCACACCACCTCCGCACCCGCACTGACCGGGCCCGTGCCCACCCAGAGCAGCAGATCCGCGAAGGACAGATCCGCCAGCAACTGCCAGTCCCCCACCACCCGCTGCAAATGGTCGACGGCCGCACCCGGTAGATCGGTGTGCTCGGCCAGCAGCTCACTCAGTGTCGACATTCACCCACGCTCCTCTGTTCCCACGTCGCGTGTATGTTCCCACGCGACACGGCACGGGCGCGTCAGGAGCAGGTCGGGGGCTCGTTGCTCAGGAGATGACGGCGATCAGGTCACCCTGCTGCAGCACCTGGCCGGGGCTGACATGGATGGAGGAGACGGTGCCCTCGATCTCGGCGATGACGGGGATCTCCATCTTCATCGACTCCAGCAGAACCAGGGTCTGGTCGGCGCTGACCTTCTCGCCGACAGCGACCTCGATGTTCAGCACGGTCGACACCATCTCGGCCTTCACTTCCTCAGCCATGTACACCTCTCACGTTCGAGTGACCCGTAGCCCCTGAAGGTACAGCCAACCACACATGAAAGA
This sequence comes from Nocardia sp. NPDC101769, assembly GCF_044766925.1. Lineage (NCBI taxonomy): Bacteria > Bacillati > Actinomycetota > Actinomycetes > Mycobacteriales > Nocardiaceae > Nocardia > Nocardia sp. NPDC101769. The sequence continues at coordinate 159,812 of NZ_JBIWMX010000009.1, forward strand.
ATGGCGGCCGACTGAAGGGAGATTACCTATGGGTAAGCGTGGACGTAAGAAGCGTGGCCGCAAGAAGAATGCCGCCAACCACGGCAAGCGGCCGAACGCCTGAGCCGTAGCGAAAGCTCGAAAACCGCTGAGCGGCATGGCTTCCCGCTGGGAAGTCATGCCGCTCAGTCGTTTCCGAACGCGACAGCTGATTTCGCGCTGACCGGGGTAACTCGCCGGGTACGCCCGAAATCGGTTCGGCACCGGCCCGCCGGCACGCATGCGTGACCAGCGACGGCTCCCGGCCGTGCGCTGAAGACGCGGGGAGGCGGGTCAGTCGCGCGTGTAGCTGGTCCGGATCTCCATCGTCAGGCGCTGGCGCAGCGAATCGGGTGCGCGGTCGCCGCCACATTTGCGATTCAGCAGCGACTTCAGCTTCTCCTCCAGGCCGTAGGCCTCGATGCACGGCGAGCAACGGTCGATGTGCTCGCGCAACCGTGCCTTCACGGTGTCGTCGCACTCGTTGTCCAGGAGCAGCCAGACATCGGCGAGTACCGCCGAGCAGTCCAGTTCTTCCATCTCGTCGCTCACTGGGTTACCTCCTCACGCGCCGCATCGCTGCCCGATCGATTGAATCCACGTTCCCGCGCCACGTCGGCGAGCAGGCCCTTGAGCTGCTTGCGGCCACGGTGCAGACGGGACATCACGGTACCGATGGGAGTTCCCATGATCTCGGCGATTTCCTTGTAGGGGAAGCCCTCCACGTCGGCGTAGTACACCGCCATCCGGAACTCCTCGGGAAGCGACTGCAGCGCGGTCTTGATGTCGTCGTCCGGCAGCGCCTCGAGGGCTTCCATCTCCGCGGAGCGCAGACCGGTGGAGGTGTGCTCGGCGGTGGAGGCCAGCTGCCAGTCGGTGATCTCGTCGGTCGGATACTGCGCGGGCTGGCGCTGCTTCTTCCGATACGAGTTGATGTAGGTATTGGTGAGGATGCGGTACAGCCACGCCCGCAGGTTGGTGCCCTCGCGGAACGAGCGGAACCCCTGGTAGGCCTTGGCGAAGGTCTCCTGCACCAGATCCTCGGCATCGGCCGGGTTGCGAGTCATGCGCAACGCCGCCCCGTAGAGCTGATCCAGCAGCGGGAGCGCGTCACGCTCGAATCGCGCGGCCAGTTCCGCCGCGGATTCGGCACTCCTGGCACCGGATTCGCTCACCTCGTCATAGTCGACCGTTTGATCGTCGCCGGCGTCGATGCGCTCGCTGTCCGCGTCGTCATCACGCTGGCGATCGACCATGTCGTCGTCGCTCGTCACGCTAATCCCTTCGATCGCCGTAGCAATTGAATCTACCGCGAACAGGGATTCGGCCAGGAAACCGGCCGGGGGCGCGACGTCGGCGGCTCCCCTGCGGAACAGCAGCGGCCCGGTCCGCACCGGGGGCTCTTCGACCAGAACGGTCACCGACTCCTCCTTGGATGAATGGAATGCGTGCGCCCGCGAACCGTGGGCCCTGCGGTTGCCGCGAAGCGCGTATCGCGTGCAACAGGCGTGGCGCTCACCCTGTTCCCAGCACCGGAAATCCGGTTGTGTTCGCTGGATAGGGTGAGCCCATGGCTGCAGCTCCGACCCCGGCGATCAAGGCTCTGATGCAGGCGAAGGTGGACCACCGGGTGCACTCGTATACCCATGACCCGCGCAGTGATTCGTACGGGGCGGAGGCGGTGGAAGCGCTCGCGGGCGAGCTCGGGGTTACCGCCGGGCAGATCTTCAAGACGCTCGTGATCGAGCTCGGGTCGGGCGGGCTGGCGGTGGCGGTGCTGCCGGTGCCGACCACCCTGTCGCTGAAGGCGGCGGCCGCGGCGCTGGGCGGCGGCAAGGCCGCCATGGCCGACAAGGCCAAGGCGGAGCGAACGACCGGGTATGTGCTGGGCGGGATTTCGCCGCTGGGGCAGAAGAAGCGGCTGCCGACCGTCATCGACGAGTCGGCGCTGGAGTGGGATCGGGTGCTGTGCAGCGCGGGTAAGCGCGGCCTGGAGATCGAGCTCGCCCCGGCGGATCTGGTTCGGCTGACGGGAGCGGTGACGGCCGCGGTGGCGGTGGCCTGACCTGCCCTTGAAGGGCGAATTGCCCGATTCACCCGTGAGCGGAGACACAACCTCCGGAAAAAACTTGCCAAGGGACAACCATGTCGGAATACTTGCGCCGTACAACTAGTTGACGCATACAAGCAGTTGCCCGACGCAAGGAGGTGAGACCGACCGTGACCGACGATGACCCGGCGATTACCCCCACCGACATCGACGACGGCCTTGTCGACGCCATCGCCTACGAGATCGCCCGGCTCACCAAATTGCGCGACCGCACCAATGCGCAGATCGCGTCCATGACCCAGGGTGAGATCGAACCGGCGGCGTTCAGCATCCTGTTCCAGCTGATCCACGACGGCCCGAAACGCTCGGGCGCGCTGGCCGAGGCCCTCTACTCCGACGCCTCGACCATCAGCCGGCAGGTCGCGAGCCTGGTCAAGCGCGGACTCATCGAGCGCCGCGCCGATCCGGCCGACGGCCGGGTCAGCGTCCTCGACGTGACCGGCACCGGCCGCACCGTGGCCGCCCAGATCCGGGCCCGCCGCAACGACTCGCTGCGCCACATGCTGGTCGGCTGGGATCCCGATGAACAGGAGACCTTCGCCGCCCTGCTGCGGCGCTTCGTCGACGGATACGAGGAGACCCGGCAGCGCATGCTGGCCGATATCGCCGCCCACAAAGACCTTCAGTCCTATTACGCACCCGCGGAGAGCAATTCGTGACTACACAAGCGGAAGTGGCGGAGCCGGAACTCAATTCGGCCGGCTTCACCCACAAGCAGATCCTGGTCATCATGAGCGGCCTGATCATGGGCATGCTGCTGGCAGCCCTGGATCAGACCATCGTGTCGACCTCCATCCGTACCATCGCCGATGAGCTGCACGGCTATTCGGCGCAGGCGTGGGTGACCACCGCCTACCTGATCACCTCGACCCTGGCGACGCCGCTCTACGGCAAGCTCTCGGACATGTACGGCCGCAAGCCGTTCTACCTGGCCGCCATCTCCATCTTCGTGGTCGGCTCACTGGCCTGTTCCATGGCGACCTCCATGTACGAGCTGGCCGCCTTCCGGGCCTTCCAGGGCCTGGGCGCGGGCGGTCTGATGTCGCTGGCACTGACCATCATGGGCGACATCGTGTCCCCGCGGGAGCGCGCCCGCTACCAGGGCTACTTCCTGGCCGTGTTCGGCACCTCCAGCGTGGTGGGCCCGGTCGTCGGCGGCATCCTGTCCGGCACCGACCAGATCCTGGGCGTCACCGGCTGGCGCTGGGTGTTCCTGGTGAACGTGCCGGTCGGCATCATCGCGCTGGCCGTGGTGACCCGCGTGCTCAAGCTGCCCAAGCGCCCCGTCACCAGGGTGCCGATCGACTGGATGGGCATCTCGGCACTGATCGTCGGCCTGGTGCCGCTGCTGGTGGTCGCCGAGCAGGGCCGCGAATGGGGTTGGACCAGTGGCCATGCCATCCTCTGCTACGCGCTGGGCACGATCGGCGTGCTGTCCTTCATCGCGGTCGAGGCCAAGCAGGGCGACGCGGCGCTGATCCCGCTGCGCATGTTCAAGAACTCCACCTTCGCCCTCGGCGTGGTCATCTCGGTGGTGGTCGGTGCGGCCATGTTCGGCGGCATCACCCTGCTGCCGCAGTACCTCCAGGTGGTGCAGGGCGCGAGCCCGACCAAGGCGGGTCTGCTGATGCTTCCGCTGGTGGCGGGCATGATGACCGGCTCGATCCTGGCCGGCCAGCTGATCGCTCGGACCGGCCGGTACAAGTACTTCCCGCCGGTGGGCGCGGCGCTGCTGACCTCGGGCCTGTTCCTACTGCACCTGGTGTCGGCGGACACCAAGCTGTGGGTTGTCATGATCTTCATGGCCATCACCGGCTTCGGCCTCGGCAACCTGATGCAGCCGCTGACCCTGGCGCTGCAGAACGCGCTGCCGCCCAAGGACATGGGCGTGTCCACCGCGGCCGCGACCTTCTTCCGGCAGATCGGCGGCACCCTGGGTGTGGCGGTGTTCCTGTCGGTGCTGTTCACCCAGCTGGCTCCGAACATCACCACCTCGCTGGAGAGTGTCCGGGGCGACCATGCCTACACGCAGGCCGCTACGGACGCGGTGAAGGGCCCCGACTCGGTCGACAAGAAGGTCGTCCTCGGCCTGTCGAACCAGGAGACCGCTCCGGCGGTCGTGGGCCAGGTGCTCAACGACAGCTCGGTGATTCAGCAGCTGAATCCGACGCTGGCGCACCCCTTCAAGGAGGGCTTCGCCAAGTCCATGGATCGGGTGTTCCTGTCGGCCACCTTCGTGGCGCTGCTCGGATTCATCCTGGTGCTGTTCTGGAAGGAGGTGCCGCTGCGCACCGCGGGCGGCATCCAGGCCAGGAAGGAAGCCGTCGAGGAGGCGGACGCCGCCGCGGTCTGATCGGCCGGACCACAACCGAATCGGCAATGCCCCCGACGCGGAGACGCGGCGGGGGCATTGCGATTGGCTACCGACCGTGAAGTGCGGGCAGCGGGATTCGAATCTCTCGCGGGCCGGTCAGATCAGGCTGATCTGACCGGCCTGCTCGTCCACCTGCGCCAGCAGTTCGGGGCCGTTGTTCTTGACGCTGTTGACCAGCGACGGCACTTCCCGGACCAGAATGTCCGAAACCGCTGCGGGGTAAGGCGTTTCCAGCAGCGATTCGGGAGCGGGGTGGTCCGGGTCCAGCCACGCGTCCCAGTGCTCGCGCGGCATCGGCAGGGGCATGCGGTCGTGGACCTTGGTCAGATCACCGACCGCATCGGTGGTCAGGATGGTGCAGGACAGCAGCGGCTGCGCCTCGTCACCTTGGCTGCGGTCACGCCAGACCGACCACAGACCCGCCATATAGAGGCGTCCCCCGTCTGCGCGGGACATGAAATACGGCCGCTTGATGGCCTTTCCGAATGCATCGGCCGCGGTGACCCACTCGTACCAGCCGTCCATGGGCACCAGGCAGCGGCGCTTCTTCACGGCATCGCGGAAGGAGGCGGTGGTGGCGGCCTTGTCGGCGCGGGCATTGAACAGCGGTTTGCCCTTCACCGGGATCCCGGGCTCGGCGGCCTTGGTCCAGGGCGGGATCAGACCCCAGCGCATGGCCCGGATGCGCAGGGTGGCCGGGTCCTCCGGGTGGTCGCGGTCGTGGCGTTCGACGACGGTGAGCACCTGATTGGTCGGGGCCACGTTGTAATTCGGATCGAAGCCCCTGTCGCCGGTCTCGTCGATAGCATCGAGCTCGACGGCCAGCTTCGCGGGATTCGTCGTGGTCGCGTATCTACCGCACATGCCGACCATGCTGCCATCGCGTGCCGACAGTCACCAGAAGTGAATCGTCCACGATGTGATGGCAATTGACATCACTTGGACGGTATGAGACGTTCGTCTCATCACACTCTCATCAAGGGATCGCCGCCAATCATGACTGCAACCGAAACCGCCCCGCTCGATCAGGCCGACACGCTGACTTCGGTCAACCCTGCCACCGGCGAGGCCCTCGCCACCTACAAGATCGATGATGAGGCGGCGGTGCGCGCGGCCGTCGCCAAGGCCCGGACCGCCGCCACCACCTGGGGCGCGCTGACCTACGCCGAGCGCAAGAAGCACATTCTGCGTTGGGGCAGCAAGCTGGTCGAGAAGTCCGACGAGCTCAGCGAGCTCATCCACGCCGAGAACGGCAAGCCCCTCGACGACGCCTTCCTCGAGCTCATGCTGGCCCTCGAGCACATCAAGTGGGCCGCCTCCAATGCCGAGAAGGTGCTCGAGGCCAAGAAGGTCGCGCCCGGCGCGTTCATGGCCAACTTCGCCGCCCACCTCGAGTACCGCCCGCTGGGCGTGGTCGGCGTGATCGGGCCCTGGAACTACCCGATCTACACCCCGAACGGCTCCATCGCCTACGCGCTGGCCGCCGGCAATTGCGTGGTCTTCAAGCCGAGCGAATTCTCCACCGGCATCGGCAATTTCGTGGCCAAGGCGTTCGCCGAGGCGAATCCGGACCTGCCGGACGGCGTCTTCATCACCATCAACGGCTACGGCGCGACCGGTGCGGCGCTGGTGCAGTCCGGCGTCGACAAGCTGGCCTTCACCGGGTCCACCGCGACCGGCAAGAAGATCATGGCCGCCGCCGCCGAGACCCTCACCCCGGTGCTGCTGGAGTGCGGCGGCAAGGACGCGGTGATCGTGGCCGCGGACGCCGACGTCAAGGCCGCCGCCGACGCGGTCGCCTGGGGCGCCACCGCCAACTCCGGCCAGACCTGCGCGGGCGTGGAGCGGGTGTACGTGGACAAGTCGGTCGCGGACGAGTTCGTCGCCGAGGTCAAGCGCATCCTCACCGACATCAAGCCGGGTTCGGACGCCAAGGCCTCCTACGGTCCGATGACCATGCCCAGCCAGGTCGACATCGTGCGCCGGCACATCGACGACGCGCTGAAGAACGGCGGCAAGGCCGTGCTGGGCGGGCCCGAATCGGTCAAGGGGCCCTTCATCGAACCGGTCGTGCTGGTCGACGTGGACGAGTCCTCGGATGCGGTGTGCGAGGAGACCTTCGGGCCCACCGTCACCATCCGCACCGTCAACGGCGTGGACGAGGCCGTGGAGCTGACCAACAAGAGCAAGTACGGGCTCGGGTCGGCGGTGTACTCGAAGAATCAGGGCATGGAGATCGCCCGTCGCCTCCAGGTCGGCTGCACCTCGGTGAACTCCGTGCTGTCCTACGCGGCGATCTCGGGGCTGCCGTTCGGTGGCGTGCGCGACTCCGGCATCGGCCGCATCCACGGTGCGCCGGGCCTGCTGGAGTTCTCGCGTCCGCACTCGATCGCGGTGCAGCGCTTCGCGATTCCCGGCATGGCGCTGCTGTCCTACACCCGCACCGACCGCACCATGAAGCTACTGCGCAAGATCGTGCCGCTGATTCACGGGCGCGCCAAGTAGGGAGAGCCAACTCTCGGGACTCTCAGAGTCCGGAAACCCCGAGCACCACAGGAACAGCGCTCAGCGGTTCCCCGAAATGCCAAGCGCCACAGGCAGTTGATGCCGGTCTCCGCCACGGAGACCGGCATCGCGCGTTCAAGGAGCCGGTGGCAAGGGTGTGGGGGCGAAGAACTCTTCGAGCGGGGTGGGACCGGTGTAGCGCTGACAGTTGCAGCGGGCCCACGCCTTGATACCCATGCCGGTCTTGCGGAAGGTCTCGGCGTGGCAATGCCCCGCTTCGCGGTCGTGCAGGGCGAGGTCGTGGCCGCAGCCGCACACGGCCGGGCCGACCGCGGTGCCGGGTTTGATGCGGCGGGAGCCGAATCGGCCCGCGAGCCAGCCGCCGCCGACGAGCGCGCCACCGATTACGAGGCTGATGGGATCGATCACGGGCCTAGTATACGTACTCATATACGTATACGTCTAGGCTCGTCATGCCCGACGAAACAACCGACTTGGCGAGTTCGGGGTAACTCATCGGGTACGGACTCGGTCGGGCACTGCACCCGACCGCCGGTCCGCAACGCAGGTCCTGTGAGAATTATCGGTCGGCGAAAAGGCTCGGGGACGCGGGAGTGCGAAGATGGCCATGTGACTTTCTGGCCCGCGCCCCACGTCCGAGTTCCCGTCCACGCGACCGTGACCCTGCCCGGGTCCAAATCCATTACCAATCGTGCGCTGATCCTCGCCGCGCTGGCGGATCGGCCGTCCACCATCACCGGCGCGCTGCGCAGCCGGGACACCAACCTCATGATCGCGGCATTGCGGGCCATGGGCACCGGCATCGAGGGCGAGGGCGAGACGCTCACCGTCACCCCGCCCGCCGAATTCACCAGCGCCATGGTCGATTGCGGGCTCGCGGGCACCGTCATGCGCTTCCTGCCGCCGGTGGCGGCGCTGGCGCGCGGCGATGTCGCCTTCGACGGCGACGAGCAGGCGCGGGCACGGCCGCTCGGCACGATCCTGGACGCGCTGCGCGCACTGGGCCTCGACATCGACGGCAACCGGCTGCCCTTCGTGGTGCACGGCATGGGCACGCTGCGCGGCGGGCCGGTCACCATCGACGCCTCGGGCTCCTCGCAGTTCGTGTCCGGGCTGCTGCTGTCGGCGGCGCGGTTCGAGCAGGGCGTCACTGTGAACCACGACGGTGCGGCGCTGCCGTCCATGCCGCATATCGAGATGACCGTGGAGATGCTGCGGCGGGCCGACGTTCGCGTGGACGCGCCCAACGATCCGCGCAAGGCGCAGACCTGGACCGTGGCCCCCGGCCCGATCCGGGCGGTGGACTGGGAGGTCGAGCCGGACCTGTCCAATGCCACCCCGTTCCTGGCGGCCGCGGCCGTCACCGGCGGCGAGGTGAGCATTCCGCACTGGCCGCGGCTCACCACCCAGCCGGGCGACGTGATCCGGGAGATCCTGGTGCGCATGGGCGCCGAGGCGCGCTTCTTCGACAGCGTGCTCACCGTGCGCGGGCCCGAGCGCCTGGCCGGCATCGACATCGACCTGCACGACGTGGGCGAGCTGACCCCGACCGTGGCCGCCCTTGCGGCGCTGGCTGATTCGCCGTCCCGGCTGCGTGGCATCGCGCACCTGCGCGGGCACGAGACCGACCGGCTGGCCGCGCTCGCCGCCGAGATCAACCGGTTGGGCGGCAAGGTCACCGAGACCGAGGACGGGCTGGTCATCGTGCCCAACCCGCTCACCGGCGGGCAGTGGCGCTCCTACGCCGACCACCGGATGGCCACCGCCGGCGCGATCATCGGCCTGGTGACGCCGGGTGTGGAGATCGAGGACATCGGCACCACCGCCAAGACCCTGCCGAACTTCGTCGAACTCTGGGACGGCATGCTCGGCTCGTCGGGAGCAGACCACTGAGGCGGCGCGAGTACGACGAGTCCGATGTCCGGGTACGCCCGGGCAAGGGCTCGCGTCCGCGCACCAAGACCCGGCCGCAGCACCTGGATGCCGAAGCGGCCATGGTGGTTTCGGTGGACCGCGGACGCTGGGGGTGCGTGCTGGACGGGGATCCGGACCGGCCGCTGACGGCCATGCGGGCGCGCGAGCTCGGCCGCACGCCGATCGTGGTGGGTGATCAGGTGGACGTGGTCGGCGACCTGTCCGGCAAGCCCGACACCCTGGCCCGCATCGTCCGGGTCGTCGATCGGCGAACGGTGTTGCGCCGCACCGCCGATGACACCGATCCGTTCGAGCGGGTGGTGGTGGCCAATGCCGAGCAGCTGTTCATCATGGTGGCGCTGGCCGATCCGCCACCGCGCACCGGGTTCGTGGAGCGGGCCATGGTGGCGGCGTATGTCGGTGGGTTGCAACCGATTCTGTGCCTGACCAAGCACGATCTGGCCGCCGACTCCGAATTCGCCTCGGCCTTCGAGGATTTGGATCTGACCATCGTCTACGGCGGCATCGAGGATCCGCTGGAGCCGGTGCTGGACCTGCTGGACGACAAGCTGACCGCGTTCATCGGCCACTCCGGGGTGGGCAAGTCGACCCTGGTGAACCGGCTGGTTCCGGAGGCGGAGCGCGCCGTCGGCGAGGTGTCCGGAGTCGGCAAGGGGCGGCACACCTCGACCCAGTCGGTGGCGCTGCCGCTGCCCGACGGCGGCTGGGTCATCGACACGCCCGGCGTGCGCTCGTTCGGTCTGGCGCACATCACCCCCGACGACGTCATCCAGGCGTTCTCCGATCTGGCCGACGCCATCGAGGACTGCCCGCGCGGCTGCACCCACCTGGGCCCGCCCGCCGATCCGGAGTGCGCGCTCGACGAACTGCCCGGCAAGGAACTCCGGGTAGCGGCCATCCGCCGCCTGCTCATCGCCCTCAGTTCGAACGATCCGTGGTTCCGGGGCAACAGCGACACCTGAAGCTAGCCCTGAGTTAGCTAGAAAATCGCCCATTCGATACCTTTTGTGCATAACCGGCACGAAGGGATGGTCATGAGCGAGGAACTTCCCGAACCGCCGCACGCCAACGGGTGGCGGCACAGCGATGTCCGGCCAGCACCCGACGAGGCGGGTCGATCGGGGCGGGACCAGGACGATTCCGGGCCGCGGGGCCAGGATGAGACGCTGCCGCCCGGGCATCCGGACGACCGGTCCCCGGCCGACGCGCACGAGTGGCAGGACGACTGGGATCGGGCACGCTGGGCGCCCTAGCAACATAATCGGTGCATGGTTTTCGCTGAATGGCGGCGCCGGCCCGAGGCGCCCGCCCGTTGGAACCCGCTCCCGCGGCTGGGCCGCGGCCTGGCCCGCCGCCGGACCGTCATGCGCATCGCGCCGGCGGTGTTCGCGCTCGAACGCGTCACCCGGCGAGTGACGCACGGCCGCAAGGGAATACTCGATGTCGCGGGCCTGCCCGCGTTGCAGCTCACGGTGGCCGGCCGCCGCACCGGCCTGCCGCGCACGGTCAGCCTGCTCTATGTCCCGGACCCGTACGACGAGAAGCGCTTCCTGATCGTCTCGTCGAATTGGGGTCGGCCCGAACAGCCGTCCTGGTCGGCCAATCTGCGCGACGCCGAACGGGCCGAACTGCTGGTCCGCGAGGAACGGTTCCCGGTCGAGGTGCGGCAGCTGACAGGCGCCGAGCGGGATCGCGCGTGGCGGCGGGCGCTGGAGTTCTGGCCGGGTTACGCCATGGAGCAGCGGCTCGCGGGCGCTCGCCGTTTCCGGCTGTTCGAACTCACCCGGACCTGATCCGAAAATTGCTGCTGGACATTAGCTGTCGGCATTCGCGGCTGCTGGAACCGGGCCTCAGTGCGGGCGTGTCAGGCGCATGCCATTGTCGAAGTCGATGCCGCGCAGCTCGGCACGGCTGGTGAGACCGAGCTTTTCGAGAATCCGGGACATGTGGTGCCCGACCGTGCGCGGGCTGAGGAACAGTTCCGCGCCGATCTCCCGATTGGTGAGACCCTGGGCGGCCAGCCGGGCCACCTGGGATTCCTGCGCGGTGAGCGGTGTCGAGCCGGTGGCGGGCTTGCCGCCGGTGCCGGTGAGGTCCAGCTCGGAGCGGGTGCCGGTGGCCCAGGCGATGGCGCCGATGAGGTCGAAAGCGTCGGCGGCGGCGCGCAATTGCTCGGCGGCGGCGCGGCGGCGGCGAACCCGGCGCAGCCACTTGCCGTAGAGCAGCTGGGTGCGGGCGCGGCCGAAGCTGGTATGTCGGGTGTCGCCAACCGCCAGGGCGCGGCGGTAGTAGTGCTCGATGCGGTCCTCGTCGGCCAGCAGGGCCCGGCAGGAATAGGCGGTCGTCAGCGCCCAGCGGGCCCGCGTGCGCCGCGCCCAGGCCGAGATCAGCTCGGCGTACTCGGCGGCCTCGTCGAAGCGGCCCACCCGGCAGGCGGCCTCGACCACGTCGAGGGTGGCCAGCCGGGCCAGCGTGGGATGCGCGGCCTCGTGGCCCGGCAGGTACAGCGTGCGCAGGCGGCGATAGGCCGACTCCGCATCCCCGGCGGTCAGCGAGTGGAAGCCGTGATGCCAGTACGCGCCGCCGATCAGCGCCGACACCGCGTGCGGGCGAGCCAGGGCCAGCGCGCGATCCACGCTCTCGGCCACCGTGTCCCCGTCGCCGCTCTGCGCGGCCAGCCGGGCCCGCAGGTTCCAGCACTGGGCCAGGATATTGGCCGCGCCCGCGCCGGCGGCCAGGTCGAACGCCTCGGCCAGGGTGCTCTCCCCCGCCTCCCAGCGGCCGGTGGCGAACTGCACCACGGCCAGTTGCGGCAGCACGCCGAGCGCGGCCGGCCGGCCGCCCGAATTACGCAGGCCCCCGGCCACTCTCAGATACGGCTCCAGCGCCCGCTCGGCCAGACCCCACTCGAGCAATTGCCCGGCCGGCGGCAGCAGATGCGCGGCCGCGATGGGCGAGGGCGCGGCCCCGGCCGCCTCGAGCTGACCGTCCAACGGCAGGTCCGCGGCGCGGCCCACCGACCAGGCCGCCCGGTCGGCGAGCAGCCGCAGACCGGCCGCGAGGTCGGCGCCGCCGCCCTTCCATGGCGAATCCGGGCCCGCGGCAGCGGTTTCCGGCAGCGCGGCGGACGAGCGGATGGCCTCGGCATCACGCAGCAGCAGGATGTGCGCCTGGGCCGGGTCGCCGGTGACGAATTCGAGCAGGCCGGACAGGCCGCCGCCGGCCGCTGCGATCGCGGCGGGCGTCGTGCGGGTCTCGGCAAGGGCGAGCAGACGCTGGGCCGACTCGATATCACCACCCTCCCAGGCGAATCGGGCGGCACTGGCCAGCCGCACCCCGGCGGTGTCCGGGTCCGGGGTGATGGCCGCGGCACGGCGCAGCACCGCGGCCGCGGCCAGCGCTCCGGCGCGGACCCGCACACGCTCGGCGCCGTCGGCGAGCGACTGCGCCAGCGTGGGATTCGGGCCGTCGAGGACGACGGCCAGATGCCAGGTGCGCAGGTCGCCGTTCTCGGGGCCGGGCAGGGCATCGGCCAGGGCCAGGTGGACGGTGCGGCGCTCGGCCGTGGACGCGGCGTCGTAGGCCGCGCCGCAGAGCAGACGGTGCCGCATCTCGACGCGCCCGTCGGTGACCGTGAGCAGCCCGGTCGCCAGCGCGGACTCCCAATCCGCCGCGGTGACACCGAGTTCGGTCGCGGCCGTCGTGACCGGGCACAGCGTGCCATGGTCCTCGGCGGCCACCACGCTCAGCAGGGTGCGCACCTGAGGCTCCAGGGCGGCCAGCCGATCAGCGAACGCGGCGCGCAGCCGCGGTCCGAAAGGCGCCGGTCCCCAGCCGATTCCGGCGCCGTCCTCGGAGTCGATGGGAAATTCCTGCAGCGCCAGCGGATTGCCGTCGGCCAGCCGCAGCATGCGCGTCGCGCGCGGCTCGCCGATGCCGCCGGAGCGCAGGGCCAGCAGTCGTCGCGCGTGCGCGTCGGTCAGCGGTGCGACGGGCAGCACGGGGAGCGCCTGCCACACCGTGGTGGCCGGGCATTCGCGCATCGCGGCCAGCATCGCCACCCGGCCGGCGCCCAGGCGGCGCAGCGCGAAGGTGAGCGTCTGCCCCGTAGCGGCGTCCACCCACTGGGCGTCGTCGACGATGAGCAGCAACGGTCGTTCCTGGGCGACCGTCGCCAGCAGTGTGACCAGGGCCGCGCCCACCAGGAAACGGTCGGCCGGGCCGGCGTCCCGGCTGAGGGCCGCGGCCAGGGCCCGCGCCTGCGGGACGGGCAGCGCGGCGACCCGATCGGTCAGCGAGAGCAGCAGCTCGTGCAGCGCGCCGAAATCCAGCTCCGTTTCGGCGGGAAATCCACGGCAGGTCACCACTCGAAAATCGGTGGCGCGCACTTCGGCATCACGTAACAGTGCGGTTTTTCCGATTCCCGGTTCACCCCACAGGAGCAATCCCCCGCCGCGGCCGGCGCGCGCCTCGCTCAATACACGAGACAGTTCAGTCTGTTCTCGTTCCCTCCCCTGGATAACCCGGATATCGCGCACATTGCAAGCTACCTCGGCGCCCGAGGGCCGGACAAACTCGAAGTCGCCGTCGTCCCATCGGCTGAGATCCCGTGGGGGATATGCGATTTCGAACCTTTCATCGATGACCGATTCAGTGACCGATACAGCGACCGATTTTGATTCGCATGCTGTCGGCTAAAATGCGGCGCGATCGATCCCGAAATTCGGCGACTTACGAAATCGATACCTTGCATTCCCAGAAGATTGCGTACTAAACATTCGTCGTCAGCTGAAGTTCCGCTGATTCGTTTGATTCCAAGGAGATTTCATGCGCAAGATCCGTGTTCTGGGTGTGGCTGCCGCTGCCACCGGTCCGCTGTTCGCCGGTGCGGGCCCGGCTTCCGCCGACGGCACCACACCGGCCAACCCGACCACCCCCACCACTCCGACCACCCCGGGCACGACCACGACCACCACCACCGGAAACTGATCCGACCGGTTCCCATGCCGTCCCGGATCGACGCCGAAGGGGGTCGCCGATCCCGGCCGCCGGGGTGCGGACACCGCCGGAAATAGTTAGCCTGCCCAGGTGGAAGACCGTGAGCGCAAGGAATTTTCGCCGCTCCTCGACGACGCCCTCGGGCCCGGCGCACCCGTCACCCCGGAAGTCCGGATAGGGCGCAACGATCCGGAAGGCGCGCTGCCGGAATGCGTGCGCTGCGGAAAGCCCGCCGCCCTGCACCTGCGGGCGGTGTGGCTTTCCACCCGCGCCGTGCTCGCCGGAGACACCGATGTGGACAATCTCATCCAGGTACACGCCTGCGGTGGCTGCGCGGGCAGTGTGGCCGGGATGATCCTCATCAACTGGGATCCACGCTATTGGGGCGAGTCGGTCCACCTGGAATGACGTCCGGGAGCGTCACTCCGATACGAGAACTTCAGCGTGGCCGCACAATTCGCATGCCATTGTCGAAATCCACGTCGACCAGATCGGCCCGGCCGCTGAGCCCGAGCTTGCCGAACACCCGCGACAGATGATGGCCCACCGTGCGCGGGCTCAGGAACAGGTCGGCCCCGATCTCCCGATTGGTCAGGCCCTGCGCCGCCAGCCGCGCGACCCGCAGCTCCTGCGCCGTCAGCACCGAGGTCTCGCCGTGCGCGGTGACCGGTGCGGCCCGGCGGCCGGTGAGCTCCAGCTCCTGCCGGGCGCGCAGCACCCACCGGGCCGCGCCCATGCCCTCGAACGCCTCTGCGGCCGTGCGCAATTGGTCGGCCGCGTCGGCGCGCCGGCGGGCCCGGCGCAGCCATTTGCCGTAGAGCAGCTGGGTGCGTACATGATTCAGATCGTGGCGGGTGCGCCGGACGGCCAGCGCGCGCCGGAAGTAATGGTCGGCCCGATCGCCGGAGCACAGCAGGGCCCGGCAGGTGTAGGCGGCCGAGAGCGCCCAGTCCGCGCGGGACCGCACCGCCCAATCGCGGATCTCCCCGTAATATTCGAGCGCGTCGGCCTGCCGGCCGACCCGGGTGGCGGCCTCCACCAGCTCCACCACCGCCAGCCGCGCGTAGGTCGGGTGGTGGGCGTCGTGCCCCGGCTGGGCCAGGGTCCGCAGCCGCAGGTACGCGGTCTCCGGATCACCCAGGCTCAGCGCGTGGAAGCCCAGATGCCAGTGCGCCGACGCGATGAGCGCATGCGACCGGCGCGGACGTGCCAGCGCCAGCACCCGGTCCGCGCTGTCCAGCACCGCATCCGAATCACCGTGCAGCGCGGCAATCTTCGCGCGCAGGGCCCAGCACTGGGCGAGCACGTTCTCCACCCCGCCCGCCGCGGCCAGCTCGAACGCCTCGGCCAGGGTCTGCTCGGCGGCCGCGAACCGGCCATTGGCGAACTGGATGATCGCCAGTTGCGGCAACAGCGACACCGCGGCGGGCGCCGAACTGCCCCGCAGGTACGCCGCCGCCTGGGTATATGGCTCCAGGGCCGCGTCCGCCAGCCCCCACAGCAGCACCAGCGGCGCCGGCGGCAGCGGACGGACCATGGTGTGGAAGCGCGAAATACCTTCCCGCACGGTCACTTCCGCGGGATCCAGGTCGAGCACGCCGTGCCCGGCCACCCAACGCGCGCGTTCGGCGTCGATCCGCAGGTGCGCGGCCGTCTCGGGGTCCACCAGCTCGGCATCGCGCAGCAGCAGGCGGCTCGCCCGCTCCGGTTCTCCCGCAACGAATTCCAGCAGCCCCGCCAGCCCGCGCCCGGCCACCGCGGCCCGCTCCGGCCCGAGCCGGGCGGTGGCGCGATCGAGCAGGCCGCGCGCGGAGGCGATATCGCCGCCCGCCCAGGCGGATCGACCGGCCGCGGCCAGCCGCTCCCCCGCCCGCTCCGGATCCGGTGTGATCGCGGCGGCCTGCCGCAGCATGGCCGCGGCGGCCATGTGCCCGTGATCCGAGCCGGCGGCCTCCGCGGCGAGCGCCGCGGCCATCTCCTCGTCGGGGCGCTCGGCGGCCATGGCCCGGTGCCAGAGGCGCAGATCCGCCGTGCCCGGTCCGGTCAGCGCGTCCGCCACGGCCAGCTGCGCGGCGCGGCGCTCGGCGGCCGTGGCGGCATCGTGGACGGCGGCGCACAGCAGCGCATGGGTGCGTTCCACCCGGCCGTCGCCGACCGTGAGCAGGCCTGCGGCCGTGGCGAATTCCCACGCGGTGGCATCGACGCCGAGGGCCTCCGCGGCGGCGGTCACGATGCCCAGCACGCCGCGGGTCTCGGTGGCGGCGATGGTCAACAGCACGCGCACCCCGGCGGGCAGCGCGGCGACGCGATCGCGGAAGGCCGCGCGCAGTCCGGGTCCCAGCGCGATCGGCTCGGGCGCGGTGCCCGCGAGATCACCGACGATGTCCGGCAATTCGTGCAGGGCCAGCGGATTGCCACCGGCCACGGCGAGGATCCGGGCCAGCCGCAGCGCACCCAGCGCGCCGTGCCGCTCGGCGATCAGGCGGCAGGCGTCGGAATCGGGTAGGCCGGTGACCGGCAGCGCGGGTAGTTCCCGCCAGAGCGTGCCGGCCGGATCGTCGCGCAGTGCCACCAGCAGCGTCACCGGCGCCACGTTCAGCCGGCGGATGGCGAAGACGAGCGCCTGCGCCGACTCCGGATCCATCAGCTGGGCCTCGTCCACCACCAGCAGCAGCGGGCCCTCGGCGGCGAGCGCCGACAGCAGCCGGACCAGGGCGGCGCCGACCAGGAAGGCGTCGGCCGCACCGGCGTGCAGGCCGAGCACCACGCCCAGGGCCCGGGACTGGACCGTGGGCAGCGTCGGTAGCCGGTCGGCCACCGGCAGCAGAAGTTCGTGCAGGGCTGCGAAATTCAGTTCGGATTCGGTGCTGATGCCCTGGCAGCGCAGCACCCGGAAATCGGTGGCGCGATCGACGGCGGCGCGTAGCAGCGCGGTCTTGCCGATGGCCGGATCGCCGTACAGCACCAGCGCCGATCCCCGCCCCGACCTGGCCGCCGCGAGAGCGTGATCCAACTGGCTCCGTTCGCGTTCCCGCCCGTAAAACTTCAGGTCCTCCCACACATCCGGGAATTTAACTCAGCTAATAGTGTGCAACCAAGCGGCAGCCGAGCAATTGGCACAAAATGTCTCGAATGACGCACATCACAAATCCGAGGGGAGCAATTCAATTAACGTGCAACCCGGTTCGCGCGATAAAAATGCCCTCGATTGCGATCCCCGCGAAGTAAAAATGGTACAAATGGGATTCGGATCGGCGGCAGGCTGCAACAACCACGCCCAGAGACCGAGTACCCCCTGCCCGGCCGCCGAAACACCTGAGCGGCAGGGAATTTCACCGGACGCCAACCCGGCGGCCCTGCGGTCGTCCGAATCGGACGTCCTCATCAGGAATCAGCCGTGCGGTTCGTTCCCGAAAATGACAGTGCCCCCGGCATTTTCGCCGAGGGCACGGTTTCCGCCGGAGCCGGGGTCCGGCGTTCGATCAACGGAAGATGGTCATGTACCACAGGCCGTCGGCGCCCTGATCGCACCGCCACTGCCAGCCGTCCTCACCGCGCAGCTGCACGCCGCCCGCGTGGAACTGACCGCCATTGCCGTCGGCGGCGCAGGCGTCGACGGTGGCGTAGTTGCCGTCGACTGTCAGGGTCTCCGCGTGCGCGGTCGCGGCGCCCAGCCCGGCGATGCCCAGGGCCATGGCGGTGAGGGCAAAAGTCTTGCGCATGATCGTGATTCCTTCCTGCTCGGCCGCCCCACGGCGACCGGACTGGAACCCATTTCAGCGAACCGATCGTGACTGTTTCATGACCACGCGAAAACCGCTGGTCCAGACCGGAAAACACTGCGCCCCGGGTGTGAACACCCGGGGCGCAGTGTTTTCCGATTCGCTCGGTGGCGGCGCTTGGCTCAGTGGCGGCGCTTGGAGCGCGGGGCGCGGTCGACCTTGCCCTGGGCACGGGCCGCCTCCCGGCGCTCGCGGCGAGTGCCGCCCTGACCGTCCTCGAGGCCGTACTCGTCGCGGTCACTGCGGATGGCGGCGTGACCGCCCTCGTCCGGACCGGAGTAGGACAGGCCGCGCGGACCGGACTCGTCGATGCCCTTGGCGCGCAGGGCCGCCGGAGCGCCATTGCCGCTGCCGGCCGCGTCCTCCTCGGTGGGGAGCGGGCGGTTGCCGACCGGCGACTGCAGACCCGCGGCCACGTTCACGCCGACCGGCTGCGGCTGCTGCACCTCGACCTGGAGGTTGAACAGGAAGCCGACCGACTCCTCCTTGAGGCCCTCGAGCATGGCCGCGAACATGTCGAAGCCCTCGCGCTGGTACTCGACCAGCGGGTCGCGCTGCGCCATGGCGCGCAGGCCGATGCCCTCCTTGAGGTAGTCCATCTCGTAGAGGTGCTCACGCCACTTGCGGTCCAGGACGCTCAGCAGGATCTGGCGCTCCAGATTGCGCATGCTGCCCTCGCCCGCGAGGCCGTCGATCTCCGACTCGCGATTGTCGTAGGCGGCGTGCGCGTCCTCGAGCACCGCGTCCAGCAGCTCCTCGCGGGACAGCTCGCCCACCTCGCCGCCGTCGCTCTCGCCGGTGAGGTCCTTGTAGTCGATGCCGATGGGGTACAGCGTCTTCAGCGCGCCCCACAGCTTCTCCAGATCCCAGTCCTCGACATAGCCCTCGGCCGTGGCGCCATTGACGTAGGCGGTGATCACGTCGGTGATCATCTCCTGGACCTGGCCCTCCATGTCCTCGCCCTCGAGGATGCGGGCACGCTCGGCGTAGATCACCTTGCGCTGCTGGTTCATGACCTCGTCGTACTTGAGGACGTTCTTGCGGATCTCGAAGTTCTGCTGCTCGACCTGGGTCTGCGCGGACTTGATGGCGCGCGAGACCATCTTGGCCTCGATCGGCACATCGTCGGGCAGGTTCAGCCGGGTCATGATCGACTCGAGCGCCGCGCCGTTGAAGCGCCGCATCAGCTCGTCACCCAGCGACAGGTAGAAGCGGGACTCGCCCGGGTCGCCCTGACGGCCGGAACGACCGCGCAACTGGTTGTCGATGCGCCGCGACTCGTGCCGCTCGGTGCCCAGCACGTACAGGCCACCAGCGTCGCGGACCGCCTCGGCGTCCTCGTCCACCTGCTCCTTGACCCGCTCCAGGGTCGGGTGCCACTGGGCCTCGTACTCGTCCGGGGTCTCCACCGGGTCCAGCCCCTGCCGGCGCAGCAGGATGTCTGCGATGATGTCCGGGTTGCCACCCAGCACGATGTCGGTACCACGACCGGCCATATTGGTGGCGACGGTGACCGCGCCCGGGCGGCCCGCCTCGGCGACGATCTGCGCTTCCTGCTCGTGGAACTTGGCGTTCAGCACGTTGTGCGGGATACCGCGCTTGGTCAGCAGCTTGGACAGGTACTCCGAGCGCTCGACCGAGGTGGTGCCGACCAGGACCGGCTGACCCAGCTCGTGCTTCTCCTGGATGTCGTCGGCGACCGCGGCGAACTTGGCCTCTTCGGTCTTGTAGATCAGGTCGGACTGATCCTGGCGGACCATCGGCTTGTTGGTGGGGATCGGCACCACACCCAGGCCGTAGGTCTGGTGCAGCTCGGCCGCCTCGGTCTCGGCGGTACCGGTCATGCCCGAGAGCTTGTCGTAGAGGCGGAAGTAGTTCTGCAGCGTGATGGTGGCCAGCGTCTGGTTCTCCGGCTGGATCTCCACGCCTTCCTTGGCCTCGATGGCCTGGTGCATGCCCTCGTTGTAGCGGCGGCCCACCAGGATTCGGCCGGTGAACTCGTCGACGATGATGACCTCGCCGCTGCGGACGATGTAGTCCTTGTCCTTGGTGTAGAGCTCCTTCGCCTTGATGGCGTTGTTCAGGTAGCTCACCAGCGGCGAGTTCGCCGCCTCGTACAGGTTGTCGATGCCCAGCTGGTCCTCGACGAATTCGACGCCCGCCTCGTGCACACCGATGGTGCGCTTCTTGATGTCGACCTCGTAGTGCAGGTCCTTCTTCAGCAACGGCGAGATGCGCGCGAACTCCGCGTACCACTTCGAGGAGGCATCGGCCGGGCCCGAGATGATGAGCGGGGTGCGGGCCTCGTCGATGAGGATGGAGTCGACCTCGTCGACGATGGCGAAGTTGTGCCCGCGCTGAACCAGATCGTCCAGCGAGTGGGTCATGTTGTCGCGCAGGTAGTCGAAGCCGAACTCGTTGTTGGTGCCGTAGGTGATGTCCGCGGCGTACGCCTCGCGGCGCTCGGCCGGGCTCATGCCGCCCAGGATCACGCCGACCTCGAGACCGAGGAAGCGGTGCACGCGGCCCATCCACTCGGCGTCACGCTTGGCCAGGTAGTCGTTGACGGTGACGACGTGCACGCCCTCGCCGGAGATGGCGTTGAGGTAGGCGGGCAGCACACAGGTCAGGGTCTTGCCCTCACCGGTCTTCATCTCCGCCACATTGCCGATGTGCAGGGCGCCGCCACCCATGATCTGCACCTTGTAGTGCTTCTGGTTCAGCACTCGCCAGGACGCTTCCCGCGCGGTCGCGAAAGCCTCCAGCAGCAGCTCGTCGAGGCTCTCGCCGTCGGCGTAGCGCTGCTGGAACTCCGCGGTCTTGGCCTGCAGCTCGGCATCGGTGAGGGCCGTGTACTCCTCGTCGAGGGCGATGACCTCGTCCGCCAGGCTTGCCAGCCGCTTGACCGTGCGACCTTCACCAATCCGTAGCAACCTTGAAAAACTCAGCGCAGGCACGGGTCTTGTAGTCCTCTGGTCGGTGTTGTCGGTAGCCCCCACCATGGCGGGAAGCCTGCGCGCGGGCGCGCAATCACTAGCCATGGTAATCCGGAGCCCATCGTAGGTGCTGAACTGCGCGGGCGAGGGTGTGCGTGCTGAGGGAAAGCTGTGAAACCGAGCGGCCCGCGCGGTTGCCCGGGAGCCGATCGGGAGGGCCAGCGACCGTTCAGCGAATGATCTTGCCTCCGAGGCTGATTCGTTACCCCTGACGTAGGATGTAGGGGGTCCGGCGTGCGGAGGCCTGCGCCCGCGCACCCGGAGCAGGGGACACCGATGACGGTGTGTGATCTCGGGCAGCGCCGCCCATCCATTCCCCCAGGTGATCGGATTGCGATAGCTTGCCTTCGAAGAATGCCACGGCAGCATTTGATGGAAGAACCGCCGACGCCTAGGCAGGGGGACACTGCGGGCGCAGGCAGGGACTAGGGAGTAGCGGGCAGCGTGATCACCAGACTGACGCCCCAGGACGCGTCGTTCTACCGGCTGGAATCCAGCAGCAACCCGATGCACATCGGTTCCCTGGCCATCCTGCGCAATCCCGCGCCGGCCGGAAACTCGGGGCACGGGCCGCTGGATTACGAGCGGCTGGCAACCCTGGTCGAGGCGCGGCTGCCGCTGGTGCCGCTGTACCGCCGCAAGGTGCGGGAGATCCCGTTCACGCTGGGCCGCCCGGTGTGGGTGGACGACAGCCACTTCGACATCACCTACCACATCCGCCGCTCCGCCCTGCCCGAGCCGGGCACCGACGAGCAGCTGCTGGATCTGGTGGCGCGGCTGGCGTCACGCCCGCTCGACCCCTCCCGGCCGCTGTGGGAGATGTACCTGGTCGAGGGCCTCTCCGAGAGCCGCTGCGCCATCTTCACCAAGACCCATTCGGCCCTGGTCGACGGGGACAGTGCGCTCGAGATCGGGCATGTGATCCTGGACACCTCGACCGCACCCCGCGAGGTCGCCGACGACGCCTGGATCGCCCATCGCGAGCCCGCCGACATCGAACTGCTGCTCGGCGCGGTGCTGCATCTGGCCACCCAGCCGCGCGAGGGCCTGGAGGTGGCCCGCCACCACGTCGCCGAGGCCTTCGCCATGGTCGACGCCACCGGCAAGGCGGTGCGGAAGCTGGTCTCCATGGTCCGGGCCGCGGCCATCGGCGCACCCGACAGTCCCCTGAACACCCGCACCTCCCGCAATCGCCGGTTCGAGGTGGTGCGCACCGATCTGGAGGACTACCGCAAGATCCGCAAGCGCTTCGACTGCTCCATCAACGACGTGATCCTCGCCGTGGTGACGGGCGCCCTGCGCAACTGGCTGCTCTCGCGCGGGCAGGTGCTCACCGAGGCCGACGCGCTGCGGGCGGTCGTGCCCATGTCGGTCTACGCCGACGGACCGAACGGTGAGCTCAAACCCGCGGGCGAGGTCACCTCACTGCTGGTGGATCTGCCGGTGGGCGAACCGAATCCGGTGATCCGCATGGAGCACATCAAGCACGCGACCGAGGCCCACTCCCGGCATCAACTCGGGGTCCGCGCCCGCACCCTGATGCACATGGCCGGATTCGCACCGGCGAGCCTGCATGCCATGAGCGTGCGGTCGGCGAGTACTTTTGCAGAGCACACGTTCAATCTGGTGATCACCAACGCGCCGGGTCCGCAGCAGCCCATGTACATCGGCGGCGCGCGGATGCTGGAGATGTACCCGGTGTCGCCGCTGCTGCGCTTTCAGGCTCTGAGCATCGGGCTCACGTCCTACGACGGACGGGTGTTCTACGGACTCACCGCCGATCGCGACGCCATGGCGGACATCGCGGTGCTGACCGCTTCGGTGCACGAGTCGATGGAGGAGATGCTCGGTGCCTGCGTCCAGTGAGTCGTCCCGCGTCTCGAAGAAACTACGGGTCTACGTCCCGGCCACGGTGCCGATGCTGCGGGAACTGGTCGCCGACCGCGAGATTCGCGCGCTCAACGACACCGCCTTCGCGGTGACGCCGGCACTGCGCGAGGCCTACGCCTCCGGCGACGACGAGGAGCTGGCCGAGGTCGCCATGGCCGAGGCCGCGCGCGCCTCGCTGCGACTGCTCGCCGAGGAACAGGCCGTCGCTGATCTTGGTGGCGAGGACGCGGGCGACGAGTCCGGCAAGACCCCGGCAGGACCGGTATTCCGCCGCGCGGTCATCGCGGCGGACGTGGACGGCGCGACCCTGCGCCCCGATCTCGACGATGCCGTGGTCCGCCTCTCGGGCCCGATCACCTACGACCGCATCGCGTCCATCCACGTGGACCTGGCCGAGGCAGAGTCCGAGGTCGCCAAGGCCGTCGATGTCATCGACGCCGCCGACATGGGCGACGCCGACGCCGAATTCGTGCTCGGCGACGCCGAGGACCACCAGCTCGCCTGGTACGCGGCCCAGGAACTCCCGTTCCTGCTCGACCTGCTCTGACAGAACTTCGACAGGTAGTTCCGGCCCCGTAACCTACGATGCCGTAACCTGGCTGTGATGGTTGCTCATCACATGGGCGACAGGCGTACGACGACGCGCTGACCAGCGCGCACGACGACAGGAAGCGTTCCGGGATATGGCATCGAAGAGTGGTGGGTTCTCCGTGCGAGGACTGCGGGACTGGCTGGAAGCCCCCGTGGCCGAAGGCGGCACCGGCGGACGGACTCCCCTCGACACGCTGCGCGGCGCTGCGGCACGCATCACCACTCCCCTGCTGCCCGACGACTACCTGCACCTGGTGAACCCGCTGTGGTCGGCGCGCGAGCTGCGCGGCCGCATCGTGGAGGTGCGCAAGGAGACCGCGGATTCGGCCACCCTGGTGATCAAGCCGGGCTGGGGTTTCGACTTCAAATTCGAGCCGGGCCAGTACATCGGCATCGGCGTGCTGGTGGACGGCCGCTGGCACTGGCGCTCGTATTCGCTGACCTGCCCGCCGGATTGGACCGGCGACAGCACGCACAGGGGCAGGCGGCTCATCTCCATCGCGGTGAAGGCGATGCCGGAGGGCTTCCTGTCCAGCCACATCGTCTCCGGCGTGCCGGCCGGGACCATCGTGCGGCTGGCCGCGCCGCAGGGCGGGTTCGTGCTGCCGGATCCGGCGCCGTCCAAGGTGCTGTTCCTGACCGCGGGCTCGGGCATCACGCCCGTCATGGCCATGCTGCGCACCATGGATCGGCGCAATGCGGTCCCGGATGTCATGCACATCCACTCCGCCCGCACCCCCGACGACGTGATGTTCGGCGACGAACTGCGCGACATGCACGACCGGCACCCGGGTTTCGCCGCGCACCTGCACCTCACCGGCGAGCAGGGCAAGTTCGCGCTCGCCGATCTGGACGAGGTGGTGCCGGACTGGCGCGAGCGGGAGGTCTGGGCCTGCGGCCCGCTGCCCATGCTGGACGAGATCGAGAACCATTGGGCCGCCGCCGGTCTGGAGTCCAAGCTGCACGTGGAGCGCTTCGAGATCGAGCGCAACGCCACCGCTGAGGGCGGCACCGTCACCTTCGCCAAGGCCGGCCGCTCCGCCGAGGTGGACGGCGCGACCACGCTGCTGCAGGCCGGTGAGGGCGCGGGCGTGCAGATGCCGTTCGGCTGCCGCATGGGCATCTGCCAGACCTGCGTGGTCACGGTCACCGAGGGCCATGTGCGCGATCTGCGTAACGGCAAGGAGCACCGTGCCGGGGATAAGATCCAGACCTGTATCTCGGCCGCGGCGGGTGACTGCACCCTCGAGGTTTGACACCCACTGACCGACACCCGAACGCGCAGACACCGCTACTCTCGTTATCAGCCCCCTCCTGGTTCGCGGCCCGTCTCGTTCTCGACTGAGCGGAGCGAAGCGGGGGGAGCGGAGGGAGGGAAGAACGAGACCTCCCGGGCCGCGAACCCGCCCGTAGCGAAGCGGAGGGCAAATCAGACACGGAAGGATTGCCGGTGGCCATCACCGACATCAAAGCGTTCGCCCATCTGACGGCGGCCGATATCGAGACCCTGGGTCAGGAGCTCGACACCGTTCGGCGCGATATCGAGCACTCGCTCGGTGAACGCGACGCCCGCTATATCCGGCGCACCATTGCGGCGCAACGGATTCTGGAGGCCGCCGGCCGCGCCACGCTCTTCGCGTCGAAGAAGCGCTGGGCGTGGCTGACCGGCACCGCGCTGCTGTCGGTCGCCAAGATCATCGAGAACATGGAGCTCGGGCACAACGTCAGCCACGGGCAATGGGATTGGATGAACGACCCGGAGATCCACTCCACCACCTGGGAGTGGGATATGACGGGCACCTCGGCGCAGTGGAAAGCCGCGCACAATTATTCGCACCACATGTACACCAACATCCTCGACATGGATGACGATCTGGGCTTCGGCATCCTGCGCATGACGCGCGACGAGGAATGGAAGCCGATCAATCTGGCGCAGCCGGTCGCGAATCTGTTTCTGGCCGCACTGTTCGAGTGGGGCATCGCGTTGCACGATCTGGCGGCCACCAAGGAGCAGATGGGTGTGCCCCCGACCCAGCTCTTCCCCCCGCGCTACGTCATCAACGAACCGAACAGGGCGTTCTGGCGCAAGGCCGGTAAACAGGCCGCCAAGGATTTCGTGATCTATCCGGCGCTCACCGGTCGCGCCTGGAAGTCGACGCTGAAGGCGAATGCCACCGCGAACCTGATTCGCAATCTGTGGGCGTACGCGGTCATCTTCTGCGGCCATTTCCCGGACGGCGCCGAGAAGTTCACCGAGGAACAGTTCAAGAACGAGACGCAGGGCGAGTGGTACCTGCGCCAGATGCTGGGCAGCGCCAATTTCGATGCCGGCCCGGTGATGGCGTTCATGAGCGGCAATCTCAGCTACCAGATCGAGCACCACCTGTTCCCGGATATTCCAAGCAATCGGTATCCCGAGGTCTCGGTGAAGGTGCAGGAGCTGTGCGACAAGTACGACCTGCCGTACACCACCGGCTCGCTGGGCAAGCAGTACCTGTTGGCATTCCGCACGATTCACAAGCTGGCGCTGCCGGACCAGTGGCTCAAGCGGACCTCCGACGACGCACCGGAGACCTCCTCGGAGCGCAAGTTCGCGGGCATCTCGCTGCCGTCCATGCCGACGTGGAACGGCAGTGAATGGCTGGCCGGACACAGCGCGAGCGAGTGGCTGGCCGAGCACCAGCCGCGCTGGGGTCTGGACCCCGAGACCGGCGAGCGGCGCGGGCTGCGGTCCGCCATGCAGGAGGCCAAGGTGGCGCTCAAGGAGAAGGCCGCGCAGGAGAAGCAGGTGTTGCGCGAGGCCAAGGCCGCACTGCAGGAAAAGGCCCGGACGGAAAAGGCCGCGCTGGCCGATAAAGCCCAACGCGGTGGCTGGTTCTCGCGTAAACTCCGACGCAATCAATAGCAGAGTCGAGTCACGAAAACAATGCGGTATTCGACACGTTAGAGATTCGATCTTCGCCAACCTACGGGACCGTAACCTACGGTAGTGTAACCGCCATGGCGATCTCGGATGTCAAGGAATACGCGCACCTCACCCCGGAGGACGTCGAAGCGATCGGGGCGGAGCTAGACGCCATCCGCCGTGAGGTCGAATCGTCCCTGGGCGAGAAGGATGCCCGTTACATCCGCAATGTGATCCGTCTCCAGCGCGGCCTCGAGATCAGTGGCCGCGCAGTGCTTTTCGCGAGTCTCTTCCCGCCCGCGTGGCTGGCCGGCGTGGCCCTGCTGGGTACCGCCAAGATCATCGAGAACATGGAGATCGGCCACAATGTGATGCACGGGCAGTGGGACTGGATGAACGATCCGGAAATCCACTCCACCAAATGGGAATGGGACAACGCGGGCCCGTCCGAACACTGGAAGATCACCCACAACTTCCTGCACCACAAGTACACCAATGTGCTGGGCATGGATGACGACATCGGCTACGGCCTGCTGCGCGTCACCCGCGATCAGCGCTGGTCGCCGTTCTATCTCGGACAGCCGGTCTACAACCTGCTGCTGCAGATGTTCTTCGAATACGGTGTCGCCATCCAGCATTTGGAGCTCGGCAAGGTCGCCAAGAAGAAGTGGGCCCCGGGTTCGCCCGAGCGCATCCAGTTCGAGGAGGACCGCAAGACCGTTCTCGAGAAGATCGGCAAGCAGGCCGCCAAGGACTACCTGATCTTCCCGTTGCTCACCGGCCCGGCCTTCCTGGGCACGCTGACCGCCAATCTGGCCGCGAACATCGTCCGCAATGTGTGGACCAATGCGGTCATCTTCTGCGGCCACTTCCCCGACGGCGCCGAGAAGTTCACCAGGTTCGATTGCGACAACGAGACGCAGGGCGAGTGGTACCTGCGCCAGATGCTGGGTTCGGCCAATATCTCGGGTGGCCCGCTCATGCACTTCATGACCGGCAACCTCTCGCACCAGATCGAGCACCACCTGTACCCGGACATTCCGTCCAACCACCTGTCGACCATCGCGGTGCGGGTTCGGGCGCTGTGCGAGAAGTACGACCTGCCCTACACCACCGGCTCGCTGCCGGTGCAGTACGCCAAGTCGTGGCGCACCATCATGAAGCTGTCGCTGCCCAACAAGTACCTGCGCCGCTCCACCGACGACGCTCCGGAAACCAAGTCGGAGAAGATCTTCGGCGGCGAGTCAAGCATCGACCCGATGACCGGACGCCGCCGCGGCCTGCGCACCGCGCTGCGGGAGGGCCGCCGCAAGCTGTCCCGGCGCGAACCGGCCCTGGTCGGCTGAGCCACCCGGCATCCCGAGACGTCTCCCGCCGAATTTCCGGCGGGGGCGTTTTCGCGGGAATGGGCCGATGACCCCGGCCGACCTCCGGCCTGGTTCACTGGACGCCGTGTGTTCCGAAGGTCCCGTCAGCGCCACCGAATGTCTGAGCGTCTACGACGCCATCAAACTGCGTCGTGATGTCCGTGCCGAATTCACCGGCGAGGTGGTCGACGACACCACGCTGCTCCGGATTCTCGAGGCGGCCCATCGGGCGCCCAGCGTCGGCAATTCGATGCCGTGGGATTTCGTGGTGCTGCGAGATCCGGCCACGCTGACCAAGTTCGCCGACCATGTGGCCGAGAAGCGGCAGCAGTTCCACGACTCGCTGCCCTCCGATCGTGCCGAGACCTTCAATCCGATCAAGATCGAAGGGATTGTGGAGAGCGGCACCGGCATCGTGGTGACCCACAATCAGGCGCGTGGCGGCACCCACGTGCTGGGTCGCGCGACCGTGCCGGAGACCGGCATCTACTCCACCATCCTGGCCATCCAGAACCTGTGGCTGGCCGCCACCGCCGAGGGCGTGGGCGTGGGCTGGGTGAGCTTCTACGACGAGCCGTTCCTCACCGATCTGCTCTCGCTGCCGCCGGGCGTGAAACCGGTCGCCTGGCTCTGTGTCGGCCCGGTCCACGAGTTCCAGCAGGTCCCGGACCTCGAGCGCTTCGGCTGGCGCCATCGGCGGCCCCTCGAATCGGCCGTGCACTGGGAACAATTCACGCCACGCACGGACGATTAGCCACGGACCGGCGGTCCCTGGACCAAGCCGGTCTGGTTACGCCCCGCCGAACGGACAACAGTCGAGGCCATGACGACTTCGACCGGCATCGCCCTCACCCCCGGCCTCTGGACCCTGGACGCCGCGAACTCCACCGTCGGCTTCTCGCTGCGCAGCTTCGGACTGCTGCGCGTGCGCGGTGAATTCCGGCGCTTCGACACCGGATTCATGGTGGACGAGGCCGGAGCGGCGGCCATCGAGGCCACCGTTCACCTGGATTCCTTCGACACCGGCAATGCGAAACGCGACGACCACGTCCGCCACGCCGACTTCCTGGATGTGGAGCGCCGGCCGACCATGACCTTCCGGGCGCCCCGCCCGATCCGGATCGGCGAATCCTTCGACGTGAACGGCGAGGTCACCTTCGGCGAGCTGACGCGGCCGCTGCCCCTGACCGTGTCATGGAACGGGCTGCGGCCGCATCCCGTGACCGGCCGCCCGTCCATCGGCTTCACCGCCACCGGCAGGCTGGACCGCGGCGAGTTCGGCGTCGGCCCGTCCTTCGGCGGCATGATCGGCCGCATCCTCACCGTCGACCTCGGCATCCAGTTGAACGCACCGGCCTGATCCGTTCAGATTCCCAGCGACTCGATCACCATCTGAGCGACTTTCGCTCCGGAGTACTGCTGTTGGCCGGTGATGAGGTTGCCGTCGCGGACGGCGAAGGCGCGGAACAGGCCACCGGTGACGAAGTTGGCGCCCAGCGCGGTGGCCTCGTCCTGGATTCGGAACGGCATCACGGTACGACCCAGGGCTTGATCCGAGAAGTCCTCCTCGACATTGGCGAAGCCGGTCATGGTCTTGCCCGTGATGAGCGGCGTGCCGTCGTCGGCGACAACGTCCAGTAGCGCGCAGGTACCGTGACATAGCACCGCAGTAGGCTTCTCGGCGGCGTGGAATGCCCCGATCGTGGTGGCCAGATCCTTGCGGCCCCGGAAGGTGAACATCGGCGACTGACCGCCACAGACCACGATGGCGTCGAAGTCGTCGTGGTTCAGATCGGCCAATACAGCCGTATTGTCCAGCAGAGCAGCCAATTCGGGGGTGTTGATGAAGCCCATGGTGATCAGATCGTCCGCCGACCAGTTGCTCTCGTCGCGCGGGTCGGACATGGCGTCCATCTCGACTCGCCCTCCGTCTGGGCTGGCAATGCTGATCTCATAACGGGCTCTGGTGAATTCGTAAAAGGGATGTGTGAGTTCGGCGGCCCAGAAGCCCACCGGAATGTTCAACGTCGTCGAGGTCGCCGGGTTGGCGACCACCATCAGCACTCGGGGACGCTGAGCACGGGTGACATCGATGATTTCGTGATGCTCGGTCGGATGCGCGATGGCCATTGTCTGTCCTCGGATGGTAGGGAAAGACCTAGGACTGCGCACGCCATCCTGCTGGCGCGACGATCAGGTGACGGGTTCGCTCTCAGTGCGGGGGTTGAGGTAGCCGAGCTGGATCGGCCGCAGATCGCCGCGCATGAAGCCTCCGCTGGTGACAGGCTCATCGGCGATGATGCGCCGCGCGGCGGCCTCGTCGTCGGCGGTGAAGATCCCGACGCCGGTATTGACTGTGCCCAGGGTAGGCCCGGCCACCAGCAGCACGCCGGCGGTGTCCAGGCGCGCCAGCCAGTCCCTGTGCGCGACGAATGCGGATCTTTCGTCGGCGGTCATGGTGGCGATGAAATTGTCGCGGGGCGGATGCATCATAAAGATCCACTCGGCCATTTGCCGAGTATACGTTCGCGGTGGCAGTTTCCAGGTCGTTGCCCGGTGGCTGTGAGTGACCGCCGTCATGTCCGGGCGGACCAACCCACCGGGGCCGCCCCGGCCCGCCGCCTGCGCCACAGATTCGACAGCCCCACGGCCGATCCTGTCAACAGCGCGAGCGTGTCCAGCGGCAGGCGTAACTGCCAGAGGACATCGGCGAACCGCTCAGGGTCGACGGCCGCCGCGCCACCCAGCCCGGCGATCACGATCCAGGTCAGAGCCGAAGCAGCGAACCAGAATTGGATGCGGGTGACGGGACGCGCCAGCGCCACCGTGATCAGCGGAGCGACGTTCACTGCGATCAGCAGTACCGACAGCAAGATCCCGTAGACCGTTGCCGGACCGCTCAATTGACCGGTGTATCCGCGCTGCGCGCCCGCGTACACGGCGATCGCGTGGACGACGACGAGCGCGAGACCCCCGGCGACCGCGATCACCAGCGCCGCCCGGTGGAGCCACTCGTTGTCCCACACCCGCGCGACGTGCGCGCACAGCAGGCAGACCGCCACCAGCAGCACCACATCCGAGACGAGGCCCGCCAGACCACGGGTGGCGAAGAAGGAATCGACGCCGTCATGCCACTGCGGTTCGATGAAGATCGCGCCGATCGCCAGCAGCGACAGCACCACGGTGATGGGGCGAGTCCGCGGCGCATCGCACCACAGGGCGAGCCGGGCCAGCGCCACGGCGGCCGTGATCGCGATGGCGATTGCGAAGACGCTGTCCATCCGCTCCTCCAGCGGCCGCGCGCGATTCGTCCAGCAATCCACGCCCGAGCCGTTCGCATCGTTGTGTCTTGGATTGGTCTTCGTATCGCCGCTCGGCACGGGGTCCAGCCCCCGGCCGCGATCGAACTCACACCATAGGTGAGGCTGTCGGCGATGACCCGTTTCCGCGACCGGTGAGTCGCTGCTCGGCTGACGGGCGGTCCGTCTCTGTGTCAGCGCAGCGCCTCGGCCGGGCGATGACCGATGACCGCGACGTCGTCGAGGGTCACCACCGGATCCCCGGAGTCGCGCTTACCCGTGACGGTGATGGTCCCGGTGAACACGTCGCCCTGCGCGACAGTGCGGGCCGCCGGTTCGGCAAGCTCCACCCGCGCGCCGTCGATGGTGTAGTAGTCGGTCGGCCCGCCGCTCACGAACGCCAGAGTCCACACCGCCGCATCGGAATACACCAGCCCGTACACGGGATACCGCTCCCCCGCGTGCTGTTCGGCATTGCGCAGCCGCAGATTCAGGTCGTGGTCCGCCACCGGTTGCCCGCCCTCGGACCCGGTCGCCGGAAGTGGCAGCGCCGCAGCGCTTCCCACGCCACAGCCGCTCGCCGCGGCCACGAGTGCCGCGGCGCCGATCATCGTTCTCGCTACCATGACCTACCTCCGCTCGTCTCGGTCACCCGGGAATACCCATTCGAGATCACCTCACCACCGACCATTTCCGCGCAGCACGCAAAAGACCCCGGCCCGCATCCGCGAGCCAGGGTCTCACCTGCATGAAGTCGTGTTCGCGCCGATGCTCACCGCTGCGGCGCATTCGGGCAACCGCGGCCTGCACCGATGGCACCGCCCACATCCGCCGGCCAGCACACTGCTCCGGAAATCTCCGCCCACGCGGTTCACGGTGCCGATGCCGGTCCACCGGTCGCGGAACGCGTCCCCGCTGATGCTGATCGAGCCGGTTCGGACTCCTGGATGGCGGGAATCGACCGGGCGACAGCCGCCGAAAACCGGTGACGCAGAAGCGTGTCGGCTAGACCCGTTCCAGCACCGCCGAGGCGCCGATACCGCCGGCCGCGCAGATGCCGAGCAGGGCGGTGGACTTGCCGGTGAGGGCGAGTTCGTTGGCCATGGTGGTGACCATGCGCGCGCCGGTCGCGCCGAAGGGGTGGCCGAGGGAGACCGAGCCGCCGTGCACATTGAGCTTGGCCGGATCGATCTCGCCCACCGCGGCGTCGCGGTCCAGGCGGGTCTTGGCCCATTCGCGGCTGGCCAGCGCCGAGACCACGGACAGGGTCTGGGCGGCGAAAGCCTCGTGGATATCGACGAAATCGATGTCCGCTAGCGACATTCCAGCCTGGTCCAGGGCTCGCGGCATGGAGACGGCCGGGCCGATCAGCACCTGGTCGCGCGGGTCGACGCTGACGAAGCTCCAGGAGCGGAAGGCGGCGAGGGGCTCGAAGCCGAGCGCGCGCGCCTTCTCCTCGCTCATCAGCAGCACCGCCGACGCGCCGTCGGTGAGCGGGCTGGAATTGCCGGCGGTGACGGTGCCGTTCTCTGCGAAAACCGGTGCCAGCTTGGAGAGTTTGGCCAGGCTGGTGTCCGGCCGCACCAGCCCGTCCCGCGACACCGCGGTCCCGTCGGGCGTGTGGACCGGCAGTACCTCGCGGTCGAAGCGGCCGGAGGCGATGGCAGCGGCGGCCCGGTGATGCGAGGTGACGGCGAAGTGGTCCTGTGCGCCGCGCGAAATGCCGTGGATGCGCGCCATCTTCTCGGCCGACTCGCCCATGACCTCACCGGTGGTGCGCTCGGCGATCTGGGGCCGGCGTGGCATCAGGTCGAAGAACGGGGCCAATTGGGTTGCGGCAGTGAGATAGTCCTTGGCCTTGGGCTTGCCCAGCGCCAGCGGCGCGGCGGCGTGCACCAGCTTCTGCGGCAGCTTGATCTCGGCATTGCTGGTGGAGTCGCTGCCGCCGGCGACCATGATGTCGTACTCGCCGCGTTCGATGGCGGCCGCCGCCGACACCACCGCCTGCAGCCCGGACGCACAGGCGCGTGTCACGGTGTAGCCCTCGCAGCCCGGGTCCAGTTCCAGATCGAGCGCGATCTCCCGCGCGATGTTCGGTGCACCGCTGGGCAGAATCACCCCGCCCCACACGATGGCCTGGACATCCTGCTCGGGCAGCCCGGTCCGCTCCAGCAGCCCGCGCACGGCGGTATCGGCGAGGTCGATGGAGTCCATCCGCGTGAAGTCGGTGAATGCCCGCACGAACGGGGTCCGCGCCCCGGCGACGATGACAGCACGGCGAGCGCCCTTGGTAGCCATGGCCACAGTATTAACTGATACACAGCGTCACAGCAAGTGACGGATCTGACTACACATCGCCGCAACAGCTGCCTTCGACCGGAACGCGACCACTGAGCTCGCTGCGCCAGGGGTAACTCGCCGGGTACGTCCAAAATCCAGACACCCCCAACCCGCCGGCACGGGTGCCCAACTCCAACGGCTCCCCAGCCTCCCGCCAAAGTCGCGGGGAGGCGGTACAGCAGGCGACCGGGGTCCTGTTCGTGACCCCGGTCGAAAGGTGGGTGTTCCTCAGCCGCTGATTACGCGAGCCTGATCAGCCCGTAGTCGAAGGCGTGGCGGCGGTAGACGACCGACGGTCGGTCGGTCTCCTTGTCCTGGAACAGGAAGAAATCGTGGCCTACCAGCTCCATCTGGTAGAGGGCGTCGTCGACCGTCATGGGGATCGCGGAGTGCTGTTTGGTACGCACCACATGGCCGGGGCCGGCGGCTTCGTCCATCTCGTCGGCCGCGTGATCGTGCGCGATGGATCCATTGGCGGAGAACAGGGATTCGTCGATGAGACCGGCGGTCGCCTCGGACACCGAGATCGGTGTCTTGTCCCCGTGATGCACACGACGGCGGTCCTTGAGCCGGCGCAGTCGGCTCTCCAGCTTCTCGACCGCGAGCTCGAGGGCAGCATAGAAGCTGTCCGCGCACGCTTCGGCCCGGACGACCGGGCCCTTACCGCGGGCGGTGATCTCTATCCGCTGGCAGTTCTTGCGTTGACGACGGTTGCGTTCGTGGGTGAGTTCCACGTCGAAGAGGTAGATGGTGGGGTCGAACCGCTCGAGCCGAGAGAGCTTGTCCGCCACGTGAATTCGGAAATGGTCGGGCACTCCGCCCTCACCGAGGGTCCTGCCCTTGACCACGACATCCGCGATGGTGGCCCGAGTGGATGAATCGTCTGAGATGACCTCGTCATCGAGCAGCACCGTGGTGTCTGCGTTCTTCGCTGAGAGTCGTGAAGTAGTCGTCACGCGTACCTCCCGGATCTGGCCGCACAAGCCGCTCGTGCGGCGGGATTGAAACGTGTGCCGATCGATGAACTCGCTCGGCACATATGTCCGAGGCGCCACCTCCAAACTTGCGGTTCGGGTGTCTGATCGCCAACCTAGTGCGCCAGCGACCCGTCCGCCAGTGTTCACGCAAATTTCGGAGAATCAAGCCGCGCAAGTAACCAGCACGGCACGAACCGTCACGCTCGCATCAGCCAGCGCACGCACCGACTCCCGCGCCGTGACACCGGTGGTCAACACGTCATCGATCACCACTACCTCGGCATTTGCCGGAAACAGGGCACCCGGCGGGCGGGTGGTGGCTACGATGATCCGCCCGTGCAGATTGTGCTGGCGATCGCGGTGCCCGAGGCCCACCGAGTCGCGCACACCTGGCCGCATGCCCAACAGACGTACCAGTCGGCAACCTGGTAGCCAACTCGCCGCGACGTTCGCGGCACGCGCCACCGGATCTCCCCCGCGCCGCCGGGCGGCGGACCCGCGACTGGGCGCCGGCACCAGCACCAGCGGGCGGGCGGTGTCCCGCAAATGATCCAGCCCCCTGGCCAATCCGGCACCGAGCGGCCGCGCCAGGTCCCGGCGGCCATGCTCCTTGACCGCCAGCACAGCCCGCCGCGGCGCGCCCGCGTAGCCGGCCAGCGCCCAGCACGGCACCCCGGGGTCGGCGCGCGGACGGATCCGGATGGGCGGACCCGACAGCGCGGCGGCGCAGTCCGCGCACCACCCCGTGCCGGCCCGCCCGCACCCGCCGCAGGCACGCGGCAGGATCAGATCCAACAGTTCCCCCATGCCTCTCAGTGTGCGCCTAGCCGGGCAGCACCGGAACCGCGTTGGCCCCCAGACCCGGAACTTCGCGCCAGTAGTCCTCGCGCCCTTCGGGATTGCGGGTCAGCTCCAGCACCGCGCGGGAGTCGGCCACGTACTCCTGGTCCGGTGCGGCGCTCAGCACGCGCACCGGCGGGGTGAGGTTCTGAGAGGTCTGGGCGCGGAACTCGGAGCCGTCCACCAGCACCCCGGCCACCGGGTCCACATTGCCGTCGCGGCCCACCACGACCTTCTCGTCGGAGAGCCAGTCGATGGACACCGCGGGCGTGCTCAGCCCGATGGCCAGCGGCAGCGGCGAGGACAGCGAGAACTTCCCGTTCGGCTGCGGCACCACCACCGCCACGTACACCTTGCCGTTGGCGATGAGGGCCGCCCGCGCCCCGGACGGCGAGATGCGCAGCTCGGTGATCGGCCCGCGCGGCGAGGTCGAATTGGCCACCACCGCGGTCAGTTCCGCGATGTCGACGTCCTGTACCGAGACATTGCCGGTGGCGCGGTCGTGGACGGCCCGGATCACCCGGTGGCCGTCCACCA
The DNA here is from genome assembly GCF_044766925.1 of Nocardia sp. NPDC101769. NCBI lineage: Bacteria > Bacillati > Actinomycetota > Actinomycetes > Mycobacteriales > Nocardiaceae > Nocardia > Nocardia sp. NPDC101769. The sequence continues at coordinate 195,297 of NZ_JBIWMX010000009.1, forward strand.
CCGACCAGGCCGAGCTGCCGTCGGCGGGCCAGGTGGGCCGGGTGAAGGTGCCGCCGGTGGCGACCGGGAAGCCCTGGCCGTCATAGGTCCCGATGATCAGCGTGCGCTCGGGCTCGGGGTCCGGACGGCCGGACTTGGCGACGGCGGCGACCAGCTGCCCGTCCGGCGACAGTCCCACCGACTGCAGGGTGTGGGTGGCGCCGAAGAAGCCCGGGGCAGCGGTGATTCCGCTGTCGGTGATCGCCACCAGCGACCCATCGCGCACGGCGTGCATGCCGGCCCGGTTACGGGCGATGGTGTCGGGGCTGCGGGCGTCCACATCGGCGCGCTGCCAGCCGCCGGCGTACTTGTCGTCGAGCGGCTTGCCGTCGACGTTGAGCAGGTAGGGGCCGAGCACGTCGGCGCCGGAGAGGGTGAGCACGATCTGGGCGGCCATCACGTCGCGGGTGGGCGGGTCGAGGGCGGTGGCACCGGAGAAGTCGACACTCAGCCCGCCGCCGCCGACACCGACGTTGTCGGCATCGCCATTCGCCTTGGTGATCGGCCCGCGAAACGTCACCGGCGCGCCAATGGGGTTGTGCACTGCGGGCGCGAGCGCGGACTGGGGTCCCTCGGCGAGTAGACCGAGCAGCCGCTGCGCCAGCTGGTCCTTGTGGGCGGAGATCCAGCGCAGGTCGGGCACCATGGCCAGCCCGGCCAGGTTCGGGAAGAACAGCGAATACCGATGGTAGGACTTGGCGAAGGCGGCCTGTTCGACGATCACGCCGGGCGGCAGATCCTTGATCCGCCACTCGCCGTCGATCTTCTCCATATCGACCTTGGTCTCCAGGGTGCCGTCACCGGGCCGGTACGAGCCGTCGGACGCCAACTCGCCGATCTTGCGCGCCCGGATCACGTAGGTGGCGGAGTCGCCGTTGCGGGACTCTCGCAGCGTATTGGGCTGCGAGTCCACGATGCTGGTGGACGCCGCGTCGTCCCACTGCACATTCGCCGCGGGCGAGAGGAACTGCCGGGCCGACTGATGCCGGTTGGACGGATCGGCCGTAGCGGCCATGAAGTCCAGCAGCAACTGCTCGGGTTCCCGCCCGGCCACGGGCGGCAGCGGCGAGGCGCTGGTGGGCTGGTGGTCCAGGCTGCCCAGCGCCTGCGGCGCCGAGGAGTCCGGCAGGCTCGCGCACGCGCTGACACCGAGCAGGCAGCAGAGCACCACCAGGGCCCGGCGCGGGCCCGCGGACGGCCTCCTCATGATTGGCCGTCCCCCTGGGCGGCCGGTACCGAGCCGCCGGAAGTGTCACGGCCGGAACCGGTTCCGCCGGAACCGGCGGAATCACTATCGGCGGCATGGTTTTCCCCGTTGGCGGCGGCGGCGGCGGATTCCCCCTCGGCTGCGGTGCCGTTTCCGGGCCCCGCGGCGGTGCCGTTTTGAGTCCCAGCGGCGGTGCCGTTTTCAGTCCCGGCTGTCGAGGGGAATTCCGGGGCGATGACCTCGAATCCCGGTTCCCCGTCCTCGGTTTCCGCGGTCGGCTCCTCGGGGCCGGGTTCGGCCGCGGCGCCGTCCAGGCCCGCGGTGCCCGGTTCCGGTGCGGCGGGCGCGGATTCGAGCACCGCCGCGATGGAGCCGATGGCCGCCGGGGCGGCGTCCGAGCCCGCGATGTCGAGGGCCAGCTGCTCGGGCGAGACCGCGCCGCGAATCTTGGGCGGCTCCAACGAGAGTGGGCTGGTGCCGAGTTTGCGGCCGCGGACCAGCGGCAGGGTGAGCCGGAAGCTCGCGCCCACACCGATCTCGCCCCACGCCTCGAGCTTGCCCTCGTGCAGGTTGGCGTCCTCGACGCTGATGGACAGACCGAGTCCGGTGCCGCCGGAGCGGCGCATGCGTGAGGGGTCCGAGCGCCAGAAGCGGTTGAACACCAGCTTCTCCTCGCCCGGCCGCAGGCCCACGCCCTGGTCGCGCACCACGATGGCGACGGCATTGGCGTCCACGTCGCCGCGCATGCGCATGAGCACGGGCTTGCCCTCGCTGTGGTCGATGGCATTGGCGAGCAGGTTGCGCAGCACGCGTTCGACGCGGCGCGGATCCACCTCGGCCACCAGCGGTTCCTCGGGCATGTCCACCACCAGTTCGACGCCGGACTCCTTGGCCAGGTGCCGCACCGTGGAGACCGCGGCCCGCGCGCACATGCGCACGTCCAGCGATTCCACCTGCAGCTCGGCCACACCCGCGTCGTGACGGCTGATCTCGAGCAGGTCGTTGAGCAGTCCCTCGAAGCGGTCGAGTTCGTTGACCAGCAGTTCGGCCGAGCGCGCCAGCGCCGGGTCCAGGTCGTCGCTCGATCCGTGGATGAGGTCGGCCGCCATGCGCACCGTGGTCAATGGCGTGCGCAGTTCGTGGCTGACGTCGGAGGTGAAGCGGCGCTGCAGATTTCCGAACTCCTCGAGTTGGGTGATCTGGTTGGACAGGCTCTCGGCCATCTCGTTGAACGACATGGCGAGCCTCGCCATGTCGTCCTCGCCGCGCACCAGCATGCGCTCCTTGAGCCGCCCGTCGGCGAACCGACTCGCGATCCGCGCCGCGGATCGGATGGGCAGCACCACCTGTCGCGTCACCAGCGCCGTGATGGCGGCCAGCAGCACCAGCAGCACGATGCCGCCGATGAGCATGGTGCCGCGCATGAGCGACAGACTCCGTTGCTCATTGGTGAGCGGGAAGATCAGATAGATCTCCAGCGAGTCGATATCGGCCGAGGGACTGCCGATGATCAGCGCCGAGCCCCGGTACCCGTCCGGACTGGAGACCGTGGCGAACTGATAGGAGACCTGCCGCTGCTTGACGAATTGGCGTAGCTCGGCGGGGATCTCCTGGATGGCGCCCGAGGTGATCTCCTGCCCGCTGTCGCCCGTCATGGCCAGGGCGGCTTCGTAACTTCCTGCGGCGCCGCCGGTCTGGGTCCCGCCGGCGCTGCTGAAAAGCGCGCGGCGGGCGTCGTCCAGGCGACTCTGCTGGGTACCCGAATCGTGCACACCGGTCAGTTGGTTCTGAACGGTGTTGCGAGCGCGGCCCATTTCCTCGACGGCCGCGTTGATCTTCGCGTCCAACAACCGGTCGGTGATCTGACTCGTGAGCACGACGCCCAGAATCGTGATGACGATCAGCGACAGGGTGAGCGTGGACACGACAACACGCAACTGCAGCGAACGCCGCCACACATGGCCCAGTTGCTCGCCCAGATTGCGGAACCAGGCCACCGCTACCGCCAGCCACCGCTGAACGCGGTTTCTGGAGCCAGCGATCACGGCGGTCCGGCCTTGTAGCCCACACCTCGGACGGTCAGCACGATCTCAGGGTTCTCCGGATCCTTCTCCACCTTGGCGCGCAGCCGCTGGACGTGCACGTTGACCAGGCGGGTGTCGGCGGCGTGCCGATAGCCCCAGACCTGTTCCAGCAGCACCTCACGGGTGAACACCTGGCGCGGCTTGCGTGCCAGCGCCACCAGCAGATCGAACTCCAGCGGAGTCAGTGAGATCTGCGCCCCGCCGCGAGTCACCTTGTGCGCGGGCACATCGATGACGATGTCGGCGATGGACAGCAGCTCCTGCGGCTCCTCCTCGGTCCGGCGCAGGCGGGCCCGCACCCGGGCCACGAGTTCCTTCGGCTTGAACGGCTTGACGATGTAGTCGTCCGCGCCACTTTCCAAACCCAGGACGACGTCGACCGTGTCGGTCTTCGCCGTCAGCATCACGATGGGCACTCCCGAATCGGCTCGCAGCACCCGGCACACGTCGATGCCGTTCATGCCTGGCAGCATGAGATCCAGCAACACGAGATCCGGACGCAGCTCCCGGACCGCGGTCAGCGCCTGCGTGCCGTCACCGACGACGTGGGGGTCGAAACCCTCACCCCGCAAGACGATCGTGAGCATCTCCGCGAGAGCCATATCGTCGTCGACGACCAGAATCTTCGGCTTCATAACGTCTAGTTTGTCACCTCTCCGGCTCTGATTCGGCCGCCACGCCAACACTCGTGACCTGTCGGCGCACATCCAACCCTATCCAGCAACAATTTCCGCGAGGCGCGCGGCCAGTGTTGCCGGATCGTCACCGGTCCGATGCACCCACCACGGTCCGTGCCAGTTCATTTCGGCCAGCTCACGGTAGACAGTACCGGTGCGACGCTGCAGTCCCCCGTCTTTCTCGTAAGCGTCCAAAGCGCGTGCGGCATCGGCTTCGCCGCGCAGGCGCGCGCGTTCCTCGGCCACATCGACCGGAACATCCAGGAGAATCTGGACATCCGGAGCGGGCAGTCCGAAGCGCTCGAACTCCAATTCCTCGACCCAGGCCACGATTTCGCCGTGCGCGTCCTGTTCCACGCGGGCCGCGGAGTAGGCGGCATTGGAGGCGACATAGCGGTCCAGTAGCACGATGTCGTTGTCCGCCAGCAGTTTCGAGAGCTCGTCGCGGGCGTCGGCCCGGTCGAGCGCGAACAGCAGCGCCATGGCGTTCACAGACCGAGCGGTATCTCCATGACCGCCGCGCAGGGCCTCGGCGGCGAGGTCGGCGTGCACGGAGACGCCGTAGCGCGGGAAGGCCAGCGTGGCGATCCGCAGCCCGCGGGCGCGCAGGGCGGTGACCACGGCATCGGTGAGCGTGCGTTTGCCCGCGCCGTCGAGTCCTTCCACCGGAACCAGTGCACCCATGCCGCGAGAGTACCGAATCGGCCGCGGTCCGCACCGGCGGGATCCCGTTTGTTCCAAAGGCTCAGATTTTCGTAGCCATTCGATTGCCATAGTCCGGCCATGACCGCTGGATACGTGAGGTCAACGCAGTTCAAGAGAGCTTTTTCGATCCTCGGGGTAGCAATTGCCGCTATCGGTCTTACGGCCTGCGGCAGCAACTCCAGCGACACGAACCCGGTCACCGTGGCCGGATCCACGCCGCCCCTTCGATCCGCAAGCCCACCGCGGCGGCCGCGGTATGACCATCGAGGTGTCGCCGCCCTGCTTGGCCAAGGCCATCGAACTGGGCGTCACCACCCTGGAACTCGACATCGTGCTCACCGCCGACAAGACGCCGCTCTCTGGCGCGACCCGGTCATCCAGGCCGAGAAGTGCGCCGACACGGCCCCGTCCTTCCCCGGCGATCCGCGGTTCCCCTATGTCGGCAAGCTGGTCCACGACCTGACCTACGACCGGGTCCACACCCTCGACTGCGGCGAGAAGCTCGCGGGATTCGCAGCGGCACAGGAGCTTCCGGGCAACAGGATCGCGACGCTGCCGCAACTGTTCGATCTGGTGAAGAGCCATCCGGGCGCGTTCGGCACCGTGCGCTACAACGTGGAGACCAAAATCGAGGCCGCCCACCCCGTACAGTCCGCTGCCCCCCAGGGAATTCGTCGACGTCATCCAGTCATGCAGGAGAAGGGCTACCCCCTCCCGAGGCCCTTTCGCAAATAAGCCACGCAAATCCGAAACACTCGCCGTTCAACTCTTGTAGGGTCCCGGACAACACTCCCCCTGCAAGGAGCGCAACCCTGATGAAGTCCCATCTCGCACACCACGGTCCGCGTGCCACCCTGGCCGCCGTAGCGATCACCGCCGCCGCTCTTTCCACGGCCGCCACCGCCACCGCCGCCCCCGTCACCCTCGAACCCGCCACCGCCGACCAGGCCGGCCCCGTGGCCGACTCCGGCTCGGCATCCTCCCTGTCGAGCAACTCCGGCTCCAGCAATGTCGCCGGCACCGGCTCCAGCGCCAGTGAACTCCTCAGCGCCGCCATCTGCACCATCCAGGGCGGCAAGTGGGTCCCCCTGATCGACATCTGCCTCAAGTAGCGGACGCACGGCGCCAACGAGATTCGGCCGGTCACCCTCTCGGGTGACCGGCCGAATCTTTATGTGCTACAGGCAGTTTCCGCTCAGTAGCGGTAGTGGTCCGGCTTGTACGGGCCCTCCACGTCCACGCCGATGTATTCGGCCTGATCCTTGGTGAGCTTGGTCAGCGTGCCACCCAGGGCCTCCACGTGAATCCGCGCGACCTTCTCGTCGAGGTGCTTGGGCAGGCGGTAGACCTCGTTGTCGTACTCGTCGGGCTTGGTCCACAGCTCGATCTGCGCGATCACCTGGTTGGAGAAGCTGTTCGACATCACGAACGACGGGTGGCCGGTCGCGTTGCCCAGGTTGAGCAGGCGGCCCTCGGACAGCACGATGATCGACTTGCCGGACTTCTTGAAGGTCCACAGGTCGACCTGGGGCTTGATATTGAGCCGGTCCGCGCCCGAACGCTCGAGGGCTGCCATGTCGATCTCATTGTCGAAGTGGCCGATGTTGCCCAGGATGGCCTGGTCCTTCATCGCCTTCATGTGGTCGAGCAGGATGATGTCCTTGTTGCCCGTGGAGGTGATGACGATGTCGGCGTCACCGATGGCCTGTTCCACGGTGACGACGTCGAAGCCGTCCATCAACGCCTGCAGAGCGTTGATCGGGTCGATCTCGGTGACCTGTACGCGTGCGCCCTGCCCGGCCATCGACTCCGCGCAACCCTTGCCCACGTCGCCGTAGCCGCAGATCAGGACCTTCTTGCCACCGATCAAAACGTCGGTGCCGCGGTTGATGCCGTCGATCAGGGAGTGCCGGGTGCCGTACTTGTTGTCGAACTTCGACTTGGTGACCGAGTCGTTGACATTGATCGCCGGGAAGACGAGCTCACCCGCGGCCGCGAACTGGTACAGGCGCAGCACACCGGTGGTGGTCTCCTCGGTGACACCCTGCACGCTCTCGGCGATCTTGCCCCACTTGCCCTTGTCGGTCTCGAGGCTGGCGCGCAGCAGGTTCAGGAAGACCTTGTATTCGGCGGAGTGGGTGTCGTCCTCGGGCGGAACGACGCCGGCCTTCTCGAACTGCGCGCCCCGCAGCACGAGCATGGTGGCGTCACCACCGTCGTCCAGGATCATGTTGGCGGGCTCGCCCGGCCAGGTCAGCATCTGATCGGCGGCCCACCAGTACTCCTCCAGGGTCTCGCCCTTCCAGGCGAAGACGGGAGTGCCCTTGGGCTCGTCGATGGTGCCGTGCGGGCCGACCACGACCGCGGCGGCCGCGTGATCCTGGGTGGAGAAGATGTTGCAGGAGGCCCACCGGACCTCGGCGCCGAGGGCGACGAGGGTCTCGATCAGCACGGCGGTCTGCACGGTCATGTGCAGCGAGCCGGAGATGCGGGCGCCCTTGAGCGGCTGCACGTCGTGGTATTCGCGACGCAGCGCCATCAGGCCCGGCATCTCGTGCTCGGCCAGGCGAATCTCCTTGCGGCCGAAGTCGGCCAGTGACAGGTCCGCCACCTTGTAGTCGATCCCATTGCGGACGTCAGGGGTCATGTTGCTGGACACAGCGGTCGTCATCTGCCTCTCCCGGTCGGATGCTTTCCCAAAACCCTACGCGGCGGCCGGATACTCGTACTCGGCGAGGATGCGCTCCCGCTTGCGGGGTTGGATATTGGCCCGGCTCACGTCGCCCGCGTAGTGCGCGAGCAGGCGCGGGTCCATGACGGAGCGCCACAGCGGCGGGAACAGTGCCAGCAGAATCATGGTGGCGTAGCCCGCGGGCAGCTGCGGGGCCTCCTCGGAGGTGCGCAGCGTCTGGTACCGCCGTCCCGGATTGGCGTGGTGGTCACTGTGCCGCTGCAGGTGGAACATGAAGATATTGGTGACCAGCCGGTCGCTGTTCCAGCTGTCCGCCGGGGAGCAGCGGGCCCAGCCGCCGTTCGGGCGGCGACGCCGCAGCAGGCCGTAATGTTCGACGTAATTGACGGTTTCGAGCAGGCCCGCCCCGATCACCGCCTGCAGCAGCAGATACGGCAGCACCCGCCAGCCGTAGACCGCCAGCAGCCCGCCGAACAGCACGACGGTCATAGCCCAGGCCTGCAGGACGTGGTTGTGGACACTGAACCAGCGGTGTCCCTTGCGGCGCAGCCGCTCTCCTTCCAGATGAATTGCCGACCGGAAGCCACCGATCACGCTGCGGGGCAGGAACTCCCACAGCGACTCACCCATCCGGGCGCTGGCCGGATCGTCGGGCGTCGCGACGCGGGCGTGGTGGCCCTTGTTGTGCTCGACGAAGAAGTGCCCGTAGGCCGACTGCGCCAGAGCCATTTTCGACAGCCAGCGCTCCAATCGCTCGACCCGATGGCCGAGTTCGTGAGCGGCGTTGATGCCGATGCCGCTGACGAATCCGAGAGTGGCCGCCAGCCCGAGCTTGTCGAGGACGGACAGATCGTCTCCGGCCCACATGTAGGCGGCGATGATCAGGCCGACCACCTGGATCGGCAGGAACATATAGGTGCACCACCGGTAGTACCGGTCATTGGAGAGTAATTCGTAATCCTCGTCGCGCGGATTGGTGCCGTCTTCCCCGACGACCCAGTCCAGGACCGGAATGGCGATCAGAATGATGATCGGTCCGATCCACCAGAACACCTCCAGCTTGGTGTGCAACACCAGCTGCGACGGCAGTAACGCACACCCGGGCGCGATCAACCCCAGCACCCACAGGTGTCGTTTCGGATCCGGCGAACCCAACCGTTTGCCGACCATTTGCACGTTTGCCCCGCTATTCAATGCCTCGAAGAACTTCGCAGCTACATATCTTGGAACCTAGCCCCTGTTACAGCACCCGGCTGAACCGAAAGGTGGCCACCGTTACATCATGAGCAGTCGGTTCCGCTGCAACCGACCATGCGGTACCCGTCACCAGCCCTCGAGCGCAAACCGGGAGCGAAACCGGGCTCAGCGGAGCCACACATATCGAACCTGCGGGCGCCCGGTCCGACCGTAGTCGGTTCGCCGTTCCACCACGCCGTCTTCGGCCATCCGCTCCAGATACCGCCACGCCGTCACCCGGGACACCCCTACCGCGCGCCCCGCCTCACCCGCGGACAGCCCGCCCGGCGCGGCCCGCACCGCCCGCGACACCTCGTCCATCGTCTGCGGCGCAATGCCTTTCGGTGAGGTGGGCCGCTGATCCGGCGTGCGCAGTACACCGAAGGCGCGATCGATGTCCTGCTGCGACACCGCCGTCTCCCCGGCCGGCAGCGCCGCCCGGTATTCGACGTAGCGGTCCAGCTTCTCGCGGAAGGCCGCAAAGGTGAACGGCTTCAACAGATACAGGACCACGCCGTGCGAGACGGCCGAGCGCACCATGGCCAGATCGCGCGCCGAGGTGACGGCGATGACGTCCGGCCGCGGCCGCAATCCCGCCAGCGCTGCGGCGACGGCGAGCCCGCTCATATCCGGCAACCCGATATCCATCAACACCAAATCAACGGGGACGCCGGAAGATTGTGACCTTTTCGCGATCGAGATGGCGTCGCGGCCGGTGTGCGCCACCGCGACCACCGCGAAGCCCGGCACCCGCTCCACGTAAGAGCGATGTGCCGCAGCGATTTTCGGCTCGTCCTCGACGATCAGCACGCGGATCGCCGATGCCGGCGCGGCGTTCATCGCGGAAACCTCACGATCACCGCGGATTCCGGTTCCCGCCGGGCCCGCAACTCACCGGCGTGCCTGGCGACCAACCGGCGTACCAGCGCCAGGCCCAGCCCGTGGTGGTCGGTCTTGGTGGAATAGCCGCGTTCGGTGGCGCGGGTGAACAGCTCCTCCGACATGCCCGGGCCGCTGTCGGCCACCCGGATGTACAGCTCCGGCTCGTCCCGCCGCACCGTCACCTCCACCCACGCGTCCTCGTCGTGCCCGACGGCGTCCAGGGCGTTGTCGATGAGATTGCCCAGCAGCGTGACCATCTCGTGCGGCGTCAGCGGGTCCGTGGTGTCGAGCAGCGTGTCGCCGGTGACGGTCAGCTCCACCCCGTTCTCGGCCGCCTGCTCCACCTTGCCCAGCAGCAGCGCCACCACCGCGGGTTCGGCCACCGCGCCGGTGAGCCGGTCGATGAGGGCCTGGGACAGTTCGAGTTCCGCGGTCGCGAAGTTCACCGCCTCCCGCGGGCGACCCAGCTCCACCATGGTGACCACGGTGTGCAGCCGATTGGCGGCCTCGTGCGCCTGGGCGCGCAGCGATTCGGCGAAGCCGCGCACCGAATCCAATTCGCCGAGCACATCCCGCAATTCGGTGTGGTCGCGCAGGGTGAGCACGGTGCCGATGCGGCGTCCGGCCTGCTCCACCACGTCCTGGTTGACGACCAGCACCCGGTCCGGGGTCACGTGCATCTCGTCACGGACCACGCCGGTTCCCAAGCGCTGCAACGACACCGGCAGATCCGCGCGCGTGATCGGCCCGGCCGACAGATCGAGCAGCAGCCGCGCCTGATCGTTGACCACCTCGGCGCGCTCATCGGAGCTGTCGAACACCAGCAGCCCCTCGTGGATCGAGTGCAGCACCGCGTCGTGATGCTCGTACATGGCCCGCAGCTCGGCGGGCGCGAGGCCGTGCGTCTGCCGTAACAGCCTGCGCCGCAACAACAGCGAACTCATCATGGCCAACGCCAGACCGCCCGCCGCGGCGGCGAGGATGAGTGGCAGCTGGGCGCGCACCTGTTCGCCGATGTGGGTGCGGGTGACGCCCGCCGACACCAGCGCGACAATGCGGCCGTCGGCATCGCGCACCGGGGTGACCGAGCGAATCGACGGACCCAGCGTGCCGGTGAAGGTCTCGGTGAACGTCTCCCCTGCCAGGGCGCGATCGATGTTGCCGCTGAAGGGTTTTCCGATCCGGTCGGTCTCGGTGTGGGTGTAGCGGGTCCGATCCGGGGCCATCACCACGATGAAGTCCATACCCGTCGCCTTGCGGATGGCCTCGGTCACCGGCTGCAGCGCGGCGGTCGGATCCGGGCTCCGCACCCCGGCCAGCGTCGAGGGCGACTGCGCCACCGCGATCGCGGTATCGATGACCGCCGCACGGGTGGCGTCGTCCTGTACCCGGCGGGTCTGCAGGAACGCCAGCATCGACGCGGCAGTGATCACCACCGCCAGGACCAGCACCTGCACCATGAACACCTGCCCGGCCAGCGTACGGCGGGCCCGGGTTCTTCGACCTCTCACGATTCCTCCGGGTACTTCATGAACATAATTTACGAAACAGTGACCCGCGTCACTCTCCGGACCATGATTCTCTCCGAACACCCGCGTGGAGCAAACGTCATGCGGGCACTGACCCGGAGGCACCAGCGAGATGAGCGACACGACAACACGACGGCGCCGAGACCGTACCCACTGGCTCTACCTGGCGGTCATCGTGGCCGTTGTCGCGGGCGTCCTGGTCGGCTGGCTGGCCCCGGGCTTCGGCAAGAGCGTCGGCGAACTCGGCACGATCTTCGTGAACCTCATCAAGATGATGATCGCCCCGGTCATCTTCTGCACCATCGTGCTCGGCATCGGCTCGGTGCGGGCGGCGGCCAAGGTCGGCAAGGTCGGCGGGCTGGCCATCGGCTACTTCCTGATCATGTCCACGGTGGCGCTGGCCATCGGCCTGCTGGTCGGCAACCTGCTGCACCCGGGTTCGGGCCTGAACGTGGCCGCCCATGCCAAGGAGATCACCAAGTACGCCACCGACGCCAAGGCGGCGGGCGGCACCTGGCAGTTCCTCGAAGACATCGTGCCGACCACCCTGCTGTCGTCGCTCACCTCGGGCAAGGTGCTGCAGGCGCTGTTCGTGGCGCTACTGGTGGGCTTCGGTATCCAGGCCATGGGCGCCGCGGGCGAGCCGATCCTGCGCGGGGTCGCGTCGGTGCAGAAGCTGGTGTTCCGAATCCTCACCATGATCCTGTGGCTGGCCCCGATCGGCGCGTTCGGCGCCATGGCGAATGTGGTGGCGCGCACCGGGCTCGACGCGGTCAAGCAGCTGGCGCTGCTGATGGTGGCGTTCTATCTCACCTGCGTCGTCTTCATCTTCGGCGTGCTGGGCCTGTTGCTGCGGCTGGTGGCCGGGAACTCCATCTTCAAGCTGGTGCGCTACCTGGCGCGGGAGTACCTGCTGATCTTCGCCACCTCGTCCTCGGAGTCGGCGCTGCCGCGGCTCATCGCCAAGATGGAGCACGTCGGCGTGGACCGCACGACGGTGGGTGTGGTCGTCCCGACCGGGTATTCGTTCAACCTGGACGGCACCGCCATCTACCTGACCATGGCCACCCTGTTCGTGGCCGACGCCATGGGCAAGCCGCTGGCCTGGCACGAGCAGATCGGCCTGCTGCTGTTCATGATCGTGGCCTCCAAGGGCGCGGCGGGTGTCACCGGCGCGGGCCTGGCCACACTGGCCGGCGGCCTGCAGAGTCATCGCCCGGAACTGCTGGACGGCGTCGGCCTGATCGTCGGCATCGACCGGTTCATGTCGGAAGCCCGTGCGCTGACCAACTTCTCGGGCAATGCGGTCGCCACGCTGCTGATCGGCACCTGGACGAAGACCATCGACCCGGCCCGCGTCCGCGCGGTGCTGGATCGCGAGATCCCCTTCGACGAGCAGGCCATGGTGGAGGACCACCCGGCGCCCGCCGCCCCCGACGAGCAGGGCTCTCGAGAGAAAGACCTGGTTCCGGCCTGAACCCAACCCCCAGGCCGAGCCCGGACCGTCGGCGCGTTCTCCCCCGTACCCGCCGGCGGAACCCGCACCCTGCCCGCACGACCAGCCGCCTCCGGCTCGTGCGGGCAGGGTTTCCCTTTTGCCTAGGCGCCGACCACGTCCAGGGCCAGGGTGGCGGCGATGGCATTGGCCAGTTCCGCGCCCTTCACCTCGAAATGCCGTGCGAAATAGGCCAGGTGCTCGCCGTGCTCGTGGAAATGGTGCGGGGTCAGCACGGCCGAGAACACCGGCACATCGGTCTCGAGCTGCACGCGCATGAGCGCGTCGACGACGGTCGAGGCCACGAAGTCGTGCCGGTAGATGCCGCCGTCCACGACGAGCGCGCAGCCCGCGACAGCGGCGTAGGAGCCGCCGGTGGCCAAACGCTTGACCTGCAGCGGGATTTCGAACGCACCGGGCACCTCGATCACGTCGACCTCGGTGTAGCCGCGCTCGAGCAGCCCGGCCCGGCAGGATGCGACGGCCCTGTCGACGATGTCGCTGTGCCAGCGTGCGGCAACGAGGGCGATGCGAGTGGGAGTGGGTGACATGGGGATTCCTCCTGTTCGCGATGTCACCCAGGGCAAGACGCGAACAGGCCCGTCCAGCGGTGCGGACGCGCCGGTGCCGCGCTCTCTTTCATCCGGACTGTGACCGTCGGCTCCGGGATCACACCGGAATCTGCTCGACCCACACTGCCGATGAAAGACACTGTGGCGCTCGCGGGCTCGTGCGCTCCGGATCGGCCCGGATGCCATTACCGCCGGTGGGGAATTCCACCCCGCCCTGAGAACGTGTTACGTAGCGGACAGTAACACGGGGATTCCAGCATCCGGAACCCCGTGTACCGCACAATGCGACAGCACGGCCGTGTGTCAGCGCACCAGTACGTCGGAATCGGCGGGCAGCCCGTCCACCGGCCACCAGCGCAGGTCGGTCGACTCCGAACTGCGCACCGGCACAGCGCCTTCCGGTGCCTTGATCTTGAACAGCAGATCCAAGTGCCGGGTCGGCACGCCCAGTGAGCAGGTGATGGGGTGCGCCTGCGCGCCGTAGAGGCCGGGCTCGAGCACCAGCCCGTCGATGCCGGACTCCTCGGTCGCTTCGCGGAAGGCGGCCGCCGCGACCGAATCATCGGATTCCTCGCAGTGCCCGCCCAATTGGATCCACCGGCCCACCCGCGGGTGCAGGGTGAGCAGCACCTCGCGCTCGTCGTGGGAGAACACGATGGCCGAGGCGGTGATGTGCCCGGCCGCGTGCTCGCGCAGGCAGCCGCGCGGCGCGGAACCCAGGAAGGCCAGCATGGCTTCCCGGATCGAGCACTCCGAACCCGTTGCCGGAGACCAGGTCTCCAGCAGCTCGGTCGCCGATTTGTGCAGCGACTCGGCGCTCACAGCTCGACCAGCCCCAGGCCGGGCTCGCGCGCCTCGCGCGGGGCGACCTCGTCGAACGGGTACCCGATGGCGATGGCGCCCAGCGGATTCCAGTCCGCCTCCAGGCCCAGCACGTCACGGGTGACCTCGGGCGCGAAGATGGTCGACCCGATCCAGCAGCTGCCCACGCCCCGCACGGCCAGCGAGACCAGCAGGCCCTGCACGGCCGCGCCCACCGCGACGGTGAACATGGTCTGCTCGGCGGCGCGGCGGCGCTCGTCCGGATAGTCGTGCGCGCCGTCGGGCACGCAGAACGGGATGATCATCTCGGGGGCGTCGAACAGGATGCGCCCGCGCGCGACCCGCTTCTCCACGCTCTCCGTGGTGCGGCCGTCACCGGTCAGGTCGGTGCGCCACTTCTCGGCCATGGCCTCGAGCAGCTGCTCGCGCAGGCCGCGCTTGCGGACCCAGACGAAGCGGACCGGACGGGTGTGGTGTGGTGCGGGCGCGGTGAGACCGGCGGCGACGGCCTCTCGAATGAGCTCCGGCGGCACCGGCGTCTCGGCGAACCGGCGCACCGAACGCCGTAGTGGCACCGCCTGTTTGCGGCCGAGCTCGACGGATTCCTCGGTGCCCAGCCAGAACAGATCGTCCTCGCCGCGCCGGAGCAGATGCCCGGCGGTGGACCCGTCGTCGATGTAGTCGAGCCCGCGCACCACCGCGACCGGGACGCCGCCCAGCTTGCCCTTCACCAGGTCCGCGGCCGCGGCCAGCTCGTCGGCCACCGCGACCAGGGTGACGTGCAGTTCATTGCCCTGCCCGTCGACCGCGCCGTTGTAGTCGTGCAGCACCCGGATGCCCGCCGACCCGATGGCGGCGTCGATCTGGCCGTTGCGCCAGGCCCGGCCCATGGTGTCGGTGATGACCACGGCCACCTGCACGCCCAGGCGGTCGGCCAGCGCGGTGCGCAGCGCCTTGGCGCTGGCGTCCGGATCCTCCGGCAGCAGGACCAGTTCGCCCTGTTCCACATTGGAGCCGTCGACTCCGGAGGCAGCCTGCACGATGCCGAGCCGGTTCTCGGTGATGAGGGTGCGGTTCTTGCGCGCCAGCACTCGCACCGACTCGTCGAGCACCAGTTGCCGGCGCGCGGCGTCGCGTTCCTCTGGGTCGCTGGGCACGGTCACGACGCGACCCTCGGCCTTGGCGACGATTTTGCTGGTCACCACCAGCACGTCGCCGTCCTGGAGCCAGGGCGCCTGTGCCGCGATGGCTTCGGCGACATCGTCGCCCGGGCGGAATTCCGGCAGGCCGGGAACAGGCAGGATGCGCAGTTCGCCACCGGACGCGTGATCGCCCAGCGCTTCGATGGAATCCGTTGTCACGGTTTGACTCCCGCGATGTCGAGGGCTTCGCGAACCATCTCGGCGGTCGCGACCGGGTCGGTCATGAGCAGCGGCACGCTCCGGACTTCGACGCCCGGAATGTCGGCGGTGTCGCCGGTGTGCACGAGCCAGCCGTCGAGAATGCCGGTGCCCGAGCGCGCGCCGTAGTGGGTGCCGACGGCCTCGGCGGAGGTTTCCACACCTATCACCGACAGGCACTCATCGGCCATGCCGCGCAATGGTTTTCCGCCGATCACCGGAGACAGTCCGATCACCTTGGCACCCGTGGTGCGCAGTGCACCCCGGATGCCCGGAACCGCGAGGATGGCGCCCACGCTCACGACGGGGTTCGACGGAGCGAGCAGGATCACATCCGCTGAATCTATGATTTCGATCACACCCGGGGCTGGTTTCGCAGCATCTGCCCCAATAGTCACGAATCCATGGGTCTCTACGTTCGCCCGGTATCGAACCCACCACTCCTGGAAATGGATCGCGCGGCGTTCGCCAGGGTTCTCCGGGTCACCGATTACGACATGTGTTTCGCATCGATCATCGGTTGCCGGGAGCAGTTTCACACCCGGTTGCCACCGATTGCAGAGCGCCTCGGTGACCGCCGAGAGCGGGTATCCCTGACGCAGCATTTCGGTGCGAATGAGATGTGTGGCGATATCCCGGTCGCCCAGCCCGAACCAATCGGGCTGAGCCTTGTATTTCGCCAGCTCCTCCTTGGCACTCCAGGTCTCGTTCGCGTGCCCCCAGCCCCGTTCGGGGTCGATGCCGCCACCCAGGGTGTACATGCAGGTGTCCAGGTCAGGACAGATGCGCAGCCCGTGCATCCACACGTCGTCGCCGACATTGACGATGGCCGTGGTGTCGGCTCCGGGCAGCAGTTCGCGCACCCCCATCAGGAACCGCGCGCCGCCGACTCCGCCGACCAGGACGGCGATCCGCAGGCCGGTGCCGGGCGCGGTGTCCGCTTGTTCTCGAGTCACATCCGCACAGCCTATGCGTTCGGAGCGGAAAGTCGGTCGGCAGTTCATTTGCTGTGAATTTGCTATTTGAACTGCGGGAACGCCTCCCGACGGGGTCGCAGATGGTAACGGAATCGCTTCGGTAGCTTGACCATCGCCGCTCCCGGCGTGTCTAATCACAGGCATGTCATTCCGGGTCCGCGTGAGAGTGCAAGGCGCGGACGGGTTTTCGAACAGGCGTTCGCACCGGGGTGGCGCCAAGCTCGGGGATGGCCGCGGGACTACGCCGCGGCGTTGGGCCGTCGGTGGGATCGGCTCCGACGGATTAATCATTCTGCGCTAACACACAGTGAGGAGGCGGAGCGATGGCCGAAGAGCTGGCCCCGTCGGGCATTCCGGGCGGTGTATCGCAAACCGATTCCACGACTGGCGCAGCACCTGACTTCTGCGCCGACGATCGGAACGGATACGAGGGGGGTGAACCGATGACGACTGCGCGACCGGGGGGCGGGCAGTGGGCGCGAGCCGCCTATCAGCCCGAACCACCGCGGCTGAGCCTGATCGTCACCGGTGCCGAGGATATGTACGACACTTTCTCGCGCGGCGGCCGCATGATGACCGAGGCCGAACAGTGGCAGGAACGGGCGCTATGCGCCCAGACCGACCCGGAGGCGTTCTTCCCGGAGAAGGGCGGCTCCACCCGCGAGGCCAAGCGCATCTGCATGGGCTGCGAGGTCCGCGACGAGTGCCTCGAATACGCCCTGGCCAACGACGAGCGCTTCGGCATCTGGGGCGGACTCTCCGAGCGGGAGCGCCGCCGCTTGAAGCGGGGCATCGGCTAACTCCCGCTCCCCCGCCTCTCCGCGGCTTCAGCGGGCGGCTCGAGAGCCGTGGGCCGTTGGCAACCCGTGCCGGCGGTTGGGGGCCGAAACTGCCTTGGACGTACCCGGCGAGTTACCCCGAACTTACGAAATCAGTTGTTGCGAAACGTAGTTCGGGGTAGGGCGGTGGGTTTTCCTACTCCGGGTCAGGGTCGATGATGTCGGGTTCTACGCCCAGATAGGTCGCGATCTGTTGCACGAGGACCTCGCGTAGCAGGTCGACCAGGTCGTCGGGGTCCCCGGCCCGGAGCTCCAACGGCTTGCGGAACAACACGACGCGGGCGCGGGTGGCCATGCCGTAGCGGTCCACACCGGCCGGGATCAGGCGGGAGAGGGGCACCGGGCCGTCGGCCACCACCTCTTCCGGCCAGGTGACCGAATCCGGGTGCAGCGGACGGATTTTCGGCACGTCGTCGACCGCGATGTCGAGCTTGGTGAGCTGCTCGTGCCAACGGGTCTCCAGCGGCGCGAAGGCCTCCAGCACCAGGCGGTCGAACTCCTGGCCCCGGGTGCGCCGGGCGGGCACTGTCGGCGGCAGCATCGGCCCGCGCACACCCCGCCCGCGGCGGATGACCGACCGCGCGGTGGGCGGCCGCCTCTTACGTGAACGGGTCATACCTTGAATCTAGCCCTTACCCCGGGCGGGTGTGCGCACCCGCCCGGCACGGCCGCCCGGCCGGTGCGGCGGCCCGCTGCGACGCCGTTCCGGAGACCCGGCGAGCCGCATTCCGAGGGCCGTTGCGACGCGCCCGCGGCACGAAAGCGCACAGCTACCCGAGGCCCTCGTGGCACGAGTGAGACGGGCTTCATTGAGCGTGTCTGTGTCCACGAGGCCGTGAGGGGGGTTACCCTGCATGGCGTGATTCCCATGCGTCGTTGCTGCCGTCCAGGCTGCAAAAACCCGGCCGTCGCGACGCTGACCTATGTGTACTCCGACTCGATGGCAGTCGTGGGTCCGCTGGTCACGGTGGCCGAACCACACTCCTGGGACCTGTGTGAAACGCATGCTTCCCGGATCACCGCGCCCAAGGGCTGGGAGTTGGTCCGCCACGAGGGCGGGTTTTCCTCCTCGACGCCGGATGACGACGATCTCACCGCGCTCGCCGAAGCCGTCCGCGAGGCCGGATTGCGCCGCCGCACACCGGAACCCGATCCGCGCGGCTACACCGACTACGCTCCCGCCCCGCAGCGCCCGACCCGCGCGGGTCGCACCGGCAGACGCGGCCATCTTCGCGTCCTACCGGACCCTCCGGACCGCCTCCCCGAATCTTAAGCGGGCAGCCGGGAGCCGTGATCCATTGGCAATCCGTGCCGGCGGTCGGGTGCCGTCACCAAATTCGGACATACCCGGCGAGTTACCCTCGCCTCGCGAATTCAGTTGCCCAGACAGCAGGGGCAGGGGAAGTCTCGCGTTGCCGGACTCTGCCACTAGGGTGGTGGCCATGACAGTCGCCCGGTCCGCCGAGTCAGTTCGAGCAGTTATCAAGGCATACGACGTTCGCGGGGTTGTCGGCGAACAGATCGACGCGGACTTCGTCCGGGACGTCGCCGGTTCCTTCGCCCGGCTGATGCGCGGCGAGGGCGCCCAGCGCATCGTCATCGGTCACGATATGCGCGACTCCTCACCGGAATTGGCTGCCGCCTTCGCCGACGGCGTGCTCGCCCAGGGGCTCGATGTGGTGCACATCGGCCTGGCTTCCACCGACGAGCTCTACTTCGCCTCCGGCCGCCTGGACTGCCCCGGGGCCATGTTCACCGCCAGCCACAATCCCGCCAAGTACAACGGCATCAAGCTGTGCCGCGCCAAGGCGCTGCCGGTCGGCCAGGACACCGGGCTGGCCACCATCACCGAGGAAGTCGTCGCGGGTGTCCCGGCCTTCGACGGGCCGCGCGGCGGCGAGACCCGGGAGGACCTGCTCTCGGCCTACGCCGACTTCCTGCACAAGCTGGTGGACCTGAGCGGCTCGCGCCCGCTGCGCATCGCGGTGGACGCCGGCAACGGCATGGGCGGCTATACCGTGCCCGCCGTGCTGGGCACGCTGCCGCAGTACACGGTCGAGCCGCTGTTCTTCGAACTCGACGGCAGCTTCCCCAATCACGAAGCCAATCCGCTGGATCCGAAGAACCTGGTCGATCTGCAGGACTACGTCCGCAAGACCGTCGCCGACCTCGGCCTGGCCTTCGACGGCGACGCCGACCGCTGCTTCGTGGTGGACGAGAAGGGCGACCCGGTCTCGCCGTCGGCCATCACCGGCCTGGTGGCCGAGCGCGAGCTGACCAAGGAACCGGGCGCGACCGTCATCCACAACCTGATCACCTCGCGGGCGGTGCCGGAGCTGGTGACCGAGCTCGGCGGCACCCCGGTGCGCACCCGGGTCGGGCACTCGTTCATCAAGCAGCAGATGGCGGCCACCGGCGCGATCTTCGGCGGCGAGCACTCGGCGCACTACTACTTCCGCGACTTCTGGGGCGCCGACTCCGGTATGCTCGCGGCCCTGCACGTGCTGGCTGCACTGGGCGAGAAGGACCGGCCCATGTCGGAATTGGCCTCCGCCTACTCGACGTACGCGGCCTCCGGAGAGATCAATTCGACGGTTTCGGATGCGCAGGAGCGGACCCTCGCCGTGCTCGAGGCCTTCGGCAAGCGGGCGAAATCGGTTGATCGGCTGGACGGCGTGACCGTGCAGCTGGCCGACGGCGCGTGGTTCAACCTGCGGGCCTCCAATACCGAACCGCTGCTGCGGCTCAACGTCGAGGCGCGCTCGCAGGATGAAGTAGACGCACTCGTAACCGAGATCCTGAGCATCGTCCGCGCCTGACTGGAATAGTGGAATCACAGAGCTTGGATTCACCAGCGTCTGGTGACCCGATGAGGGGAGGTGGCAACGCCCGATGATCGCTGGGACACCGGTAATCGACCTCGATGACGTCGCCTCGCTGGAGGCGGCGGACGCCGGGGGTGTACTCCGCTCCGCCGCGTCGGGGGGAGCCCAGGTAAGGGCAACCGCCGCGGCACTTTCCGAAGATGCGCTGACCCGACTGACCGATCTACGGCCCCGCAGCCTGGTGCTGGTGTCGGGCAGCGGGCGCGCCGCACGCGCGGCGGCGCTGTTGGTCGCGGCCCTGGGTGACCGCACGAGTATGCCGCTGGTACCGGCGACTTCGATTCCGCCGTGGGTCGGACCGCTGGACGTGGTGCTGGTGGCCGGCGACGACGCCGGTGATCCGCGGCTGGCCGAAGCGGTGGACCGAGCACTTCGACGGGGTGCCGAAGTGGTCGTGGCCGCGCCGGACGAGGGACCCATGCGGGCGGCCGCCGCCGGGCGCGCCACCATTCTCGCGCCGCGGGTGCGGGTCCTCGACCACAACCGCATGCTGCGCTATCTGGCCGCGGGTCTGGCCGTGCTGACCACCATCGACCCGCACCGTATCGGGCCGCTGGTGCCCGAATTGAACACTCTCGCAGACCTGCTCGACGAAGAGGCGCTGCGCGACGGACCGCAGCACGAGGCCTTCCACAATCCCGCCAAGACCCTGGCCACCCGCATGCAGCAGCGCAAGCGCCTGGTACTGGCCGGTGATTCCGGCGCCGCAACCGTGCTCGCCGAGCACGGCGCCGAGGTGCTGCTGGCCACGGCCGGGCAGACCGCCACCGCGGTCACGCTCTCGGAAGCCGTTGCGGCGCACGGCCGGTTGGTCGCCGCCGCCGGGGTCGCGGCCCCCGGATTCGATCCGCTGTTCCACGACGAGCAGCTGGACGGGCCCGCACCGGTGGAGCAGGTGCGGGTGTTCGTGGTGAGCGCCGATCCGGACGAGGTGACGGTGCGCAGGCGACTGGCCGTGTTCGGATCCGACGCGGGGCTGGTCGACACCAACCTGATCACCGTGGACACCGAGGTGGCCGCCGCAGCCACCGTTGCCGCCGAGGCGGAGGGGCAGACCGCGCCCGCCGTCCAGGGTGGTGAGCTGGAAAAGCTTGCGGTACTCGCACTTCGGCTGGAGATGGCGGCCGCCTATCTCCGACTACTCGGTTCCCGCCCGGCCACCGGACCGGGACGCTACGACGGGGGCAATTACTAGTGCACGAACTCGTTGGTGCGCTGCGTTCCTACGCTTGGGGTTCGCGCACCGCGCTCGCTCAGCTGTGCGGACGACCGGTCCCCTCCGCGCACCCGGAGGCCGAACTCTGGTTCGGCGCGCATCCCGCAGATCCGGCGCGGGTGCAGATCAACGGGCACAGCGAATCCCTGCTGGAGCTGGTCAGCGCCGACCCGGAGCGCGAACTCGGGCCGGTGGCGGGCGAATTCGGCGGACGGCTGCCGTTCCTGCTGAAGATCCTGGCCGCCGAGGAACCGCTCTCGCTGCAGGCGCATCCCAGCACTGAACAGGCCCGGGCCGGGTTCGCGCGGGAGAACCACAGCGGGGTTGCCATCGACTCCCCCATGCGCAACTACCGCGACGAGAACCACAAGCCCGAACTCGTGGTGGCGCTGCACCGCTTCGAGGCGCTGGCCGGATTCCGCGATCCGCGCCAGACCGTGCGGCTGCTCAATGCCCTGGATGTGCCGGAACTGAGCCAGTACGCCGAACTGCTTGCCGCCCAGCCCGACTCGGCGGGGCTGCGCACGCTGTTCACCACCTGGATCGCGCTGCCACAGGGCAGTCTGAGCATGCTGCTGCCCAAGGTGCTCGACGGCTGCGTGCGGTATCTGTCCGAGGCCCGAAGCGGCGGCGCCGGCAAGGAATTCGTGGCCGAGCTGCGCACGGCGCTCGAGCTCGCCGAGGCGTATCCCGGCGACGCCGGAGTGCTGGCGGCGCTGCTGCTCAACCGCATCACCTTGGAGCCCGGCGAGGGCCTGTTCCTGGACGCCGGGAACCTGCACGCGTACCTGCGCGGGGTCGGCGTGGAGATCATGGCCAACTCCGACAATGTGCTGCGCGGCGGGCTCACGCCCAAGCACGTGGATGTGCCGGAGCTGCTGCGGGTGCTGGACTTCGAGCCGCTGGATCTGCCCGTCGTGACGGCGGAGCGGGTGTCGGAGAGCGTGTTCCGCTATCACACGCCCGCGCCCGAATTCGCGCTCAGCCGTTTCGAACTGGCCGCGGGGGCCGAGCCGGTGCCGGTGGTGCGGTCGGGGCCGGTGATCGCGCTGGTCACGCACGGGCGGGTGAAGCTGTCGCATGGCAATCACGAGCTGATCGTGGAATGCGGGCACGCGGCGTGGATCTCGGCCGCCGACGGCGGGATTCGCGCGCAGGCGATTGCCGGGGACAAGTGCGGAGCCGAGGAAGCGGACGGCTCGGCGCAGCTGTTCTGCGCCGCCGTCGGCGAGGAGTGACGCCCGGGCTCCAGTAGGCTCTCCCGGTCATAGGCGTTTTAGGACAAAACGGACATAGATTCGGGAAGGGGCGGTTCATTGTCTGCGGGCGGCGGTAAGAAGGCCATCCTGGCGGCGCTGAGCGCGAACGCCGGTATCGCGGCGGCCAAATTCGTGGGCGCGGCGATCACCGGATCGGCGTCCATGCTGGCCGAAGCCGTGCACTCGGTGGCCGACACCTCCAACCAGGGGCTGCTGCTGCTCGGCCAGCGCCGCGCGGAACAGGAGGCCGACCAGCTGCACCCGTTCGGCTACGGGCGCAACCGGTACTTCTATTCGTTCGTGGTCGCGCTGGTCATCTTCGCGCTCGGATCGCTGTACGCGATCTGGGAGGGCATCCACAAGATCCAGCATCCCGAGGAACTGTCCAATCCGGTCGTCGCGATCATCATTCTCGGCCTCGCCATCGGCCTGGAGGGCTTCAGCTTCATCACGGCCATGCGGGAATCCAAGCCGCTCAAGGGCAATTCGAGCTGGTGGCGGTTCATCCGCAACTCGCGCAATCCGGAGCTGCCGGTGGTGCTGCTGGAGGACTCGGGCGCACTCATCGGCCTGATCTTCGCCTTCGCGGCCATCAGCCTGACCATGATCACCGGCGATCCGGTGTGGGACGGCGTGGGCACCCTGGCCATCGGCCTGCTGCTCGGCGGCATCGCCGTCATCCTCATCATCGAGATGCAGAGCCTGCTCATCGGTGAAGGCGCGACGCCTGAGGAGGACGCCAAGATCCGCACCGCACTGGTCGACGACCGGCGCATCGACCGGGTCATCCACCTCCGCACCCAGTATCTGGGCCCGGAGGAAATGCTGGTGGCGGCAAAGGTTTCCATCGTGCCCGGCCTGACGATCGCCGATATCGCCACGGCGATCGACGACGCCGAGGCGCGGGTACGCGCGGAGGTCCCGGCCGCCCGGGTCATCTACCTGGAGCCGGATCTGTATCGGACGCACTCCTCCGCCTCCCCGAGCCTTTAGCGGACGGCTCAGCTGCCGTTGACAGTTGGGAACCCGTGCCGGCGGTTGGCGGCCCAACCGATTTCAGAAGTACCCGACGAGTTACCCTGACCGGCACGAAATCAGTTGTCACTCATCGATCGGCGAGGCGGATGACGAACCGCAAGCCCGACCAGGTGTCGTCGATGGCGGCGACCTTGTTGTCGACCAGCCCCTGAGCCAAACCGTATTCCCGAGCGGCGTTCTCACCGAGATCGGTGGGCACGCCGCTCGCCTTCTTGGGCCAGGCCAGCCACAGGCCGCCGTCGATCGCCAGCCGCTGCCGCCACCCGGGGAACCGGCGCGTCAGGGTGGCACGGTCCGGACAGAACCCGAGGATCACGTCGTACGGCCCGGCGCCCGCCCGGCGATGCACCTCGGCCCCGCCGGGCAGTTCGCCCAGCTCGAAACCCGCCGGCGCACCGGCCAGCAGCACCCGGCTCTCGGCCTTGATGCCGAGCTTGCGCGGCAGGGGCGTGCCCGAATATCCGGCCATGCCCCGGAGCGTAGCAATCAAATGCGCCAGTGGTCGGTCAGTAGTTCGAGGGGGTCGGTGCGGACGTCGAATTCGGTGCGAAGGGCATGGCGGGCGGCGAAGTAGCCGTTCATGCCGTGCACGCCCGGGCCGGGCGGGGTCGCAGCGGAGCACAGGTAGACGCCGGATAGCGGGGTCGAGTACGGATTCCAGCGGGGCGCGGGGCGGAACACGGTCTGGCGCAAGGTCATCGCGCCCGCGGAGATGTCGCCGCCGATGTAGTTGGGGTTGTGGGCGGGCATGGTGGCGGCCGTGCGGACGTGGGTGGCGAGGACGAGGTCGCGAAAGCCGGGGGCGAAGCGTTCGACCTGGGCGGTGACGGCCTCGGTGAGATCCTCGACGGAACCGTTGGGGACGTGGGCATAGGTGTAGAGAGTGTGTTTGCCTTCCGGGGCCCGGGTCGGATCGACGACCCCGGGCTGGATGGCCAGCACGTAGGGGCGGTCGGCGTGACGCCCTGCGGTCACGGCCTTTTCGGCGGCGACGGCCTCGGCGCGGGTGCCGACCAGGTGCAGGGTGCCGGCGCGATCACAGCCGGTGGCCTGCCACGGGACGGGTCCGGCGAGCGCGAAGTCGACCTTGCAGGCCGCACCGCCGTAGCGGAATCTGTTGAGCGCGAAGTTGTATCGGGCGGGCAGGGTCGCGATGCGCTGGAGTTCGGCGGGCGCGACATCCAGCAGAACGGCCCGGACCTCGTCGAATTCGTCGAGGGAGTCGACGCGGTGGCCGGTGAAGATGCGGCCGCCATGGGTTTTCAGATCATCGGCGAGCGCGTCCACGATGGCCTGGCTGCCGCCGCGCGGGACCGGCCAGCCGCTCACATGGGCGAGGGTGCCGAGCAGCATCGCGACGCCCGCGCCCGGCACACCGCGCGGGGGCCGGATGGCATGCGAGGCCACGCCGGTCAGCAGGGCGGGCGCGATGTCCTCGCGAAAACGCATGTTCCACAACGGCGTCGACTGTTCCAGCACCCGGCGGACGAAGCGCAGTTCGATGCCCGGATCCAGGTGCAGCAGGCCGGCCGGGTCGATCGGCGGATGCCGCAGATCCGACATGGCCAGCCCGACCAGGTCCTCCCACTTGCGCACCAGCGGGCCGAACAGCCGCCGCCAGGAACCGCCGTCGCGCCCCAGGCCGTCGGCGGTGCGGTCGAGATCGCGCCAGGCCAGACCGGCGTGCCCGCCGTCGAGCGGATGCGCGTAGGACACCTGCGGGGTGAGCAGTTCGACGCCGTGCGCCTTCAGATCGAAGGCCCGGAAGAACGGGGACGCCACCGCCATGGGATGCGCGCCCGCGCACAGGTCGTGATGGAAGCCCGGCAGGGTCACCTCGCCGGTGCGACAGCCACCGCCGATGTGGTCGGAGGCCTCGTACACCTCCACCTCGAGCCCGGCCCGAGCCAGGATCACCGCCGCCGCCAGCCCGTTGGGCCCGGATCCAACCACCACCGCGTCAGCCATGGATTCAGCCTAGGCCGGGCTCGGCCGGTGGCGGCCCAACCATGGGGTCAGTCACCGCGAACCCATTGCGCGACCAGGATTTCCAGCCGCTGGTCCCGGAAGCCGGGCCGCAGGCGGCCACTGCGGTCCAGGGTGGCCAGCCCGTGCAGGCTGCTCCAGCCGACCTCGGTGAAGGTCTCGGGATCGTGCGGCGGGGCGAAGGGGGCGAAGGTCTGCAGCAGCTCGCCGAAGGCGTCCTTCAACGCCTGCGGCGCTTCGGGGCCGAACTTCAGGTCCGTGTGCAGCAGGAACATGGCGTCGTAGAGGGCGGCGCTGTCGCGGGCGAAGTCGAGGAAGCCCTGGGCGACCGCGCGCAGCGCCTGCTCCGGGGTGGCGGCGGACGCGCGAAGTTGCTTGACGACCGCGCCGAATTCGGTGCAGCCCGCCTCGGCGACGGCCGACACGATGGCGTCCTTCCCCGCGAAATGGCTGTACAGCACGGGCTGGCTGTATTCGATGCGTTCGGCGAGCTTGCGCACGGTGACCGCGTCCCAGCCGTCGGTCTCGGCGATCTCGCGGGCGGTGTCGACAATGCGCTGCCGGCGTTCGGCGCGCTCACGTTCCTTACGGGTCTGGATGGCGCTCATGAAGAAAACTCTAGCACCGCTAGACAAACTACCGACGAACGAGTTAGCGTTGCTTCATCAGTTAGCACCGCTAGAACTTGGAGCACCCCGCATGATCACCCCACGCCTCACCTCCCGCATCGCCACCACCCTCGCCGTCGCCGGAGCCAGCTTCATCACCTACATCGGCTTCCGCTACCTGACCGACCCGCAGGCCGCGGCGCCCACCTTCGGCATGCGGGTCTCGCCCACCGGCGAAGCCGCCGACTTCCTGAACGTGAAGGGCGTCCGCGATGCCGCCTGCGGACTGCTCATCGTGGCCCTGCTCGCCGCCCGCCAGCGCTACTCGCTGGGTATCGTCATGCTGGTCATGGCCACCATCCCCACCGGCGACATGCTCACCGTCCTGCGCCACGACGGCTCGACTGCCATGGCCTTCGGCGTCCACGGCGTGACCGCCGCGCTGGTCGCCGCCACCGGCCTGCTCCTGGTGAACGAGCGCACCGCCACCGCCGACCGCGCCCTCACCGCATGACCCGCGTCACACCGCGATGAATTCGCCCGAGCCGCACCGTCGATCCCTTCGACACCACAGCGCAAGGAGATGATCATGGCGACCACCAAGCCGCACGGCCCGGCCTCGTACTTCCCCTCCATCGAGGCCAAATACGGCCGCCCCGTGGACGAATGGTTCGCCGCACTGACCACTTCCGGACTCACCGGGCACAAGGACCTGGTGAACTGGCTGAAGACCGAACACGAGCTGGGCCACGGTCACGCCACCGCACTGGTCCAGTTCCATCTCAACCCCGGCAAGTGGGAGCGCTGACCCGCTCCTACCCGGGAAGGTCACGCACCTCGGACACCAGCAGCGGCGCGAGAGACACCATGGCGAAGGCGAATCCGCCCACCAGCGCCACCGGCGACGCACCGAAGCGGTCGGCCAGCGGGCCCATTGCCAGCTGCCCGACCGGGATCGCCGCATAGGACAGCAGATCGCCGTAGGCGGTGACCCGCGAGAGCGTGTCACGCGGAACATGCTGCTGCAGTGAGACTTCCGAGGCGATGTCCAGGGCGGTGAATCCCACCCCGGCCAGGAAGGCGCACCCCAGCAGCACCGGCAGGCCCGCACCGAAACCCAAGGCCAGCAGCCCGAATCCGCCGAACACCCCGAGCAGTTGCCCGGCGCGCAACAGATATCGGAACGTGAGCCGGTACATCACCGCGCTCATGGCGAACAGTCCCAGCGCCCGCACCCCGAGCACCAGCCCCCAGGCCGCGTCACCGGCCCGCTGCCGGGTCAGCGCCGGACCGAGGATCTGCCAGACTCCGGTATAGAGCAGGTTGATCAGGCAGAACGCCACCGTGATCACCCACACCCACCGGATGCCCCGGAAGGTGCGCCACCCGGCCCGCAGCTCCCACCACAACCCGGTCCGCGCCGGGGCGGCGACCGGAGCGAGCCGCAGCCGGGTGAGCAGGGCCGCGGCGACGAGGAAGCTGGCGGCGTCCACCGCGATGGCCCAGCCTCCGCCGACCGTGGCCACCAGCACCCCGGCCGCCGCCGGACCGAGAATCTTGGTGGCATTGCGGGTCCCGGCGAGCAGCGAATTCGCCCGCTGCAGGCCATCATCCGAGACCAACTCCGGCACGATCCCGCGCAGCGCGGGCGCGGCGAATGCGCTCGCCGCACCATTGACCAGCTCCAGCCCCGCGATCAACGGCAG
The DNA here is from genome assembly GCF_044766925.1 of Nocardia sp. NPDC101769. Lineage (NCBI taxonomy): Bacteria > Bacillati > Actinomycetota > Actinomycetes > Mycobacteriales > Nocardiaceae > Nocardia > Nocardia sp. NPDC101769. Next base: position 223,151 of record NZ_JBIWMX010000009.1, read on the forward strand.
ACTGTAGTGCCCGCTGATCAGCACGGCCGCCACCCCGGCCTGCGTCACCCCCGCACACAGATTGGCCCCCATCAACACCGCCCGCCGCGACCACCGATCGGCCACCACCCCGCCGACCAGCAGCAATGCGATCTGCGGAATCACCTGTGCCGCAAGCACAATCCCCAGATCCCCGCCCGACCCGACACCCCGAGCACCGCGAGCGCGAGGGCCACCGGAGTCATCGCACTCCCCGCCAGCGAGATCGCGCGAATCAGCAGGAAGCGCCGGAAGAGCGGGGACAGCCGGGGGTGAGCAGAGAGCGAGACCACGCTCCGATATTCCTCAGGCGGCGGCTCGCTAGGCTAACGCTTCGGAGAAAGGCGAAACGATGACCTTGCTCAGGTTGAACGCGGTCGCGCTGACCCGGTGCCGCTTCGCCCTGTCACCCCTGGCCGAAACGCTCGGCACGCTCATCGCCCTCCACCGCTCGAACACGGATCCGGCCTATTCGGAGCGGCACGCCCGCCTGCGGCCCGTCCTGTCGGAATGGCTGGACCGCGCTCCGGTGGCCGCCGGCCTGGTGCCGCTGGTCGCCGCCACCAAATGGTTCCCGTCCTTCGTCGCCATCCCGCCCACCGGTGGGATGAACACCCGCTTGGCCGACGAATTGGCCGCGGTGGCAGCCTATTCCGATGATCTGGTGCGGGCCGAGGTCCGCGATTCCCTGACGGCGTGCTGGGCGGAACCGGACACCGGGTGGCTGGCGCTGGACAACCTGGGGCCGCGCATCGCCGCCGTCTTCGAGTACGCGTGGACCGCCCTGGTCGCCCCGGACTGGGCGCGCCGGCGCGCAATCCTGGACCGCGACATCACCTTTCGCGCCGGACTGGTCGCCGACCACGGCTGGCACGAGGCCATCGCCTCACTGCGCGCCAAGCCCATCTGGTCCGCCGCCGACACCGCCATCCGCTTCAGCAATCGGGACTACCCCGACCTCGACATCACCGAGGAAGGCCTGATCTTCGTCCCCCGCACCACCCCTGGCGGCTGGTGGACCTGCGACAACGCACCCGCCTACGCCCTGGTCTACCAGGCCCGCGGCACCGCCGCCCCCGCGCCGGCCGCCGATTCCGACCCGCTCGCCACCCTGCTCGGCCCCGGCCGCGCCCGAGTCACCCGCGAACTGACGGCCCCCGCCACCAGCACCCAACTGGCCGCCCTGCTCGACATCTCACTCGGCACGGTTGGCGCCCACCTCGCCGTACTGCGCGACGCAGGCATCATCGCAGGCGCCCGCACCGGCCGAAATGTTGTCTACCGGCTCACCCCACGCGGCGAATCCCTGCTGGCCGCACTCTCTTCGGAGTAGTTGCCGACCGCGATCGGACGTTGTCGTCGCCCGCGATCGAAAGTGATTGCCGACCACGACGTGGCGAATGTCCAACTGCCAGAATGCGATCGGCCGTCCACCTCGGGAGGTGGACGGCCGATCGAGGGGTTTCGCGCCGGTCAGACGTCGGTGGAGAAGCGGATGCCGCCGTCGGGGATGTCGACGCCGGGCCAGATGCGGGCGCCGCGGAGGAGTTCGCAGCGGGCGCCGACGTTCGCGCCGTCGCCGATGACGGCGTCGCGGACCAGGGCACGCGGGCCGATGCGGGCGCCGAAGCCGATGATCGAACGCTCCACGGTGGCACCGGCTTCCACGCGTGCGCCGTCGAAGAGGATCGCGCCGTCGAGGCGGGCGCCCGCGCCGACCTCGGCGCCGCGGCCGACAACCGTGCCGCCGATGAGCAGGGCGCCGGGGGCGACACCCGCACCCGGATGGACCAGGGATTCGCCGCGCTGGCCCGGCAGGGCCGGGGACGGGGCGATGCCGCGGACCAGATCGGCCGAGCCGCGGACGAAGTCCTCGGGGGTGCCCATGTCACGCCAGTAGGAGATGTCCACGTGGCCCTGGATGTGCGCGCCCTCGGCGAGCAGGGACGGGAAGGTCTCCCGCTCGACCGAGACCGGACGGCCGGCGGGGATCTTCTCGATGTACTCGCGGCGGAAGACGTAGCAGCCCGCGTTGATCTGATCGGTGGGCGGATCCTGGGTCTTCTCCAGGAACGCGGTGACCCGGCCGTTCTCGTCGGTGGGGACGCAGCCGAACGCGCGGGGGTCGCTCACCCGCACCAGGTGCAGGGTGACGTCCGCGCCGGAGGTGTGGTGCGTCTCGAGGACGCTGCCGAGGTCGGTGCCGCCGAGTACGTCGCCGTTGAACACCAGGACGGTGTCGGCGCGCAGCTTGGGCAGCACGTTGCGGATGCCGCCGCCGGTGCCCAGCGGTTCGGTCTCGGTGACGTATTCGAGCTCGAGGCCGAGGTCGGAGCCGTCACCGAAGTGCTCCTCGAACACCTCCGCCTTGTAGGAGGTGCCGAGCACCACGTGAGTGATGCCGGCATCGGCGATGCGGGCCAGCAGATGCTGCAGGAACGGCAGTCCGGCCGTGGGCAGCATCGGCTTGGGGGCGGACAAGGTCAGCGGACGCAGGCGGGTGCCCTGGCCTCCGACCAGGATCACCGCGTCCGTTGACCCGGCGGTACTACCGCTGTTCGCCATCTTCTCCCCTGTTGTCAGGTTGTCAGGAATGCGCGCCCGCGATGTTAAACAATCTCGTTTCGATCACGTTCGCGCAGTGCGGATCGAACCGCAAGCCGGCATCGGATCGCAAGTCCAGCCTTCAGCGCGACCCGCAGCGGAGCCTGCCACCAGTGCGGATGCCGGTCGGCCTGGAACCGATAGGCGCTGGCGTGGTGCGCGGGCAGCATGGTCTCCGGATGACGACCCGCGGCATGCCCCTTGGCATGCGTGACCTCCGCGGACGGCACGAAGACATTGTGCCAGCCTGCTTTGCCCATGCGATCACCGAAGTCGACGTCCTCCATGTACATGAAGTAGCGGGAGTCGAAACCGTCGATGGAGTCGAAGGCGGCGCGGCGCACCAGCAGGCACGAGCCCGACAGCCAGCCGACCGAACGTTCGGAGATCTCCTCGTTGTCCTGGCGGTAGCGCAGGGTCCACGGGTTCTTGGGCCAGATGCTGCCCAGGATGGCGTGGCCGGCGCCGTCGGCGATGCCGGGCACCGAGCGCGCGGACGGATAGGTGCTGCCGTCCGGCTCGAGCACCATCGGGCCCAGGGCGCCGGCGCGCGGCCAGCGGCGGGCCGCGGCCAGCAGCTCGTCGATGGAGTCGGTACCCCAGCGCACGTCCGGGTTGGCGATGACGATGAATTCGATGTCCGGGTCGATCTCGGCGACCGCGCGGTTGATGGCGCCGCCGTAGCCGATATTGCCGCCGGTGCGCAGCAGGCGCACATGGGCGTTGGCCTCGGCGGCCATTTCCGGGGTGCCGTCCACCGAGCCGTTGTCGGCCAGGATGACCTGCGGCTTCTCACCGGTGGCGGTGGCCAGCGTGCTGATGAAATGTTCCAGGTGCTCGCCGGGCGAGTAGGTCACCGTGACGACGGCCAGCTGCGGTTTTTTCTCCGCGGCGGGGGGTTGTCCGACAGAATCCGAGGGGCTCACGGGGGCCCAGGATAGTCGGAGATGGCGGCCAGTGCGTCGTTCAGTGCCCGCTTCCAGTGACGCAGTGGCGACAGGCCCGCAGCGGCCCACGAATTGCCCGAAAGTACCGAATACGCCGGGCGCGGAGCGGGTCTCGGGAAATCCTCGGTGCCGCAGGGCAGTACGCGTTCCGGGTCCGCGCCGAGGCCGGTGAAGACGGCCCGGGCCAGATCGAACCAACTGGCCTGGCCTGCATTGGTGGCGTGCAGGATTCGAGGTGTAGCGGGATTGCCGGGCCGGCCCGCCAATTCCAGCAGGCCCGCCGCGAGATCGGGCGCGTAGGTGGGCGAGCCGATCTGGTCGCGCACCACGGTGATGGTGTCGCGCTCGCGTTCCAGCCGCCGCATGGTGGCCACGAAGTCGACGCCCGCACCGGTGTAGACCCACGCGGTGCGCACGATGTCCGCGTCGGGCGCGAACTCCAGAACCGCTTGCTCCCCAGCCAGTTTCGACCGTCCGTAGACCGTGGCCGGTCCGGTCGGATCGTCCGGTTCGTACGGGTGCGTGCCGGTGCCGGGGAAGACGTAGTCGGTGGAGACGTGAATCAGGCGCGCGCCGTTCTCGGCGCACACCCGGGCCAGCACGCCCGGCCCGGCGGCGTTCACCGCGAAGGCCGCGTCCACGTCGGTCTCGGCCCGATCGACGGCGGTGTAGGCGGCGCAGTTGATCAGCACGTCACCGGGATTCACCAGCTTGCGCACGGCATCGGCGTCGGTGATGTCGAGATCGGTGTGGGCCACGCCACGCGCACCGGGAGCGAGCGTCATCATCGCGCGCCCGAGCTGACCGCGCGCACCCGTCACCAGCAGTCGCGCGGAATCCGGGCGCGGTCGGCCGGTGGTCGGGCTCACGTCATGGGCGGTCACGGCTGCCAGTCTGGCACGGACCCCGCACGACTCACGGAGCCGGTGATGCGGCAACATCACGGCTACCACCACTAGCCTGACTGGCGGGGGCCTTCCCATCGACGTGACCTCGCTCATCGGGGTCCGCTCGGCCGAAGACGCGAAAGGGAGATCGGGTTGCCGGACCGCACGTGGGCATCCGCGCCGCTACCGCCGCGCTCCGGCATGGGATCGCGTGGGCGATGGCTCGGCGGTCCGGGCCGCGCTCTCGCCGCCGTGATCTCGGTCCTGGTGCTGACGGTGACCGGATTGGGCTGGCACAGCGTGGATCAGCTGGTGTCGGGCATCGAGCGGATCGGCAATCTGGGACTCGGCGGCGACCGGGCCGACGGCGCGACCGACATCCTGGTGGTCGGCATCGACTCCCGCACCGACGCCCACGGAAACCCGCTCACCTCAGGCGAATTGGCCATGCTGCACGCCGGCGACGACGGCGAGGGCGGGCTCAACACCGACACCATCGTGCTCATCCGGGTGCCCAACGACGGCAGCTCGGCGACCGCCATCTCGATCCCCCGCGACTCCTACGTCGATATCCCCGGCCTGGGCATGGGAAAGATCAACTCCGCCTACGGCGTCACCAAGGCGACCACGCAGCAGAAGCTGATCAACAAGGGCACCGATCCGGGCGAGGCCGACCGTCAGTCGACGCTGGCCGGGCGGCAGGCGCTGGTCAAGACGGTGGCAAACCTCACCGGCATCACCGTCGACCACTACGCCGAGGTCGGGCTGCTGGGGTTCGTGCTGCTCACCGATGCCGTCGGCGGCGTCGAGGTGTGCCTGAAGAATCCGGTGGACGAACCGCTTTCGGGCGCGGACTTCCCCGCCGGGCAGCAGAAGCTCGATGGCGCACAGGCTTTGAGCTTCGTGCGCCAGCGCCACGAGCTGCCGCGCGGCGACCTGGACCGCATCGTGCGCCAGCAGGTGTACATGGCGCAGCTGGTGCACCAGGTGCTCAGCGCCAGGACGCTCACCAGCCCCGGCCGGTTGAAGGAACTCAGCGATGCCGTCGGCCGCACCATCGTGCTCGACGACGGCTGGGATGTGCTCGGCTTCCTGCACGAGCTGCAGGATCTGTCCGGCGGCCAGGTGAAGTTCGAGACCATCCCGGTCAAGGACCTCAACGGCTGGACCGAGGATGGCGAATCCGTGGTCCGGGTGGATCCGGCGGCGGTGCACAAGTATGTGGCCAGGGCGATCGGCAACGATGACGCCCGGACCGAGGGCGGAGTGGACCCGTCCACGGTGACCGTCGACGTCTACAACGCCTCGGGCGCCGGTGGCCTGGCCGCGCAGGCGGCGCAGGCGCTGGCGGCCAAGGGTTTCCGCACCGGCACGGTGGACAACTGGATCGGCGGTCCGATCCAGAGCAGCCGGGTGCAGGCGTCCTCGGGCGGCGACGCCAAAGCGAGGGCAGTGGCGCAGGCGCTGGGCGGGCTGCCGGTGATGGCGGAATCGGGACTGCCCGAGGGGGCGGTTCGCGTGGTGCTGGCGACTGACTACGCTGGTCCGGGTTCGGCGACCGGCAGCGCCACCTTCGACTTCTCCGGAAGCAGTACGACCGCGACGCCGGTGCCACCCGCCCCACCCATCGACGCCGGTACGAACGGACCGAAATGCGTGAACTGAACGAGACCCTCACCGACGCGGTACTCGACCCCATCCTCGCCCGCGATCCCGCGGGCCCGCGCATCACTTACTACGACGACGCCACGGGCGCGCGGATCGAGCTGTCCGCGCTGACGCTGGCCAACTGGGCGGCCAAGACCGCCAATATGATTCGCGACGAGTTCGGGCTGTCCTCCGGCGCCCGGGTCGCGGTGCTGCTCCCGGCGCACTGGCAGACCGCGGCCGTGCTGCTGGGCTGCTGGTGGGCGGGTGTGGAGGTGGTGCTGCACGCCGATCCCGACGCCGAGCTGGCGCTGGTCACCGCCGACCGCATCGACGAGGCCGACGGGATCGCGGAGGTCGCCGCCCTGTCCCTGGATCCGATGGGCATGCCGGTGCGCGATCTGCCGATCGGCGTCACCGACTACGCCACGTCGGTGCGGGTGCACGGCGACCAGTTCCATCCGCGCGGCATCGGCTGCGCGCTCGACGGCACCTCGGTCTCCGCGGTCCTCGACGAGGCCCGCAAATCCGCTGCCCGCCAGGGCTTCACCGCCGAGGATCGGGTGCTGTCGACCGCGGCCTGGGACACCCCGGCCGAACTCGTCGACGGACTCGTCGCGGTGCTGGCCGTAGGCGCCTCGCTGGTCCAGGTCGCCAATCCAGACCCGGCCGCTCAGGAACGCCGCATCACTTCGGAGCGGGTGACCGCCCAGCGCCGCTGAGCACGCCTTTCCCGAGCACGGCCCTCCTACCGCGGTAGGAGGGCCGTTTCCCTCCTACGGATGTTTCTCGCCCGCGGAGGTTTCCGTACCGTGGAATCATCCGACGACGAGGGAGTCCCGCGATGATGAGTCCTCGATACTGGACCCGATGGCTGGTCGAACACGGTGCCCCGCGGTGGGCACTGCGACTGCAGGCCCGCCAGGACAATCCGTTCGCGAAACTGATCACCACCTCGGACGCGCTGGACGACCCGTACCCGCAGATCGAGGAGATTCGCCGCCGCGGGCGCCTGGTGCACAACCCGTACACCTGGGCCACGGCCGACTACGAGCTGACCCGGGCCATCCTGCGTGACAACCGCTTCGGCGCGTTCGGGCCCGATGGCGTGGATATGCCGGCATGGCTGCGCGGCCGGCTGAAGCGGGCGCAGACCCCGCCCAATCCGGTCGAACCGCCGTCGATGCTGATGATCGATCCGCCGGATCACACCCGCATCCGCAAGTCGGTGTCGGCGGCGTTCACCCCGCGCGCCATCGGCCGGCTGCGCGACCGGGTGGAGTCGGTGACCGCCGAGCTGCTCGACGCGCTGCCGCCGAACGGCTCCGCCGACCTCATCGCGGCCTTCGCACAGCAGGTGCCGATCGCGATCATCACCGAGATGCTGGGCTTCCCGCACGCCTCCCGCGACGAGTTCCTCAGCTGGGGTGACGCGGCCAGCCCGCTGCTGGACATCGGCATCTCCTGGCGGTCCTGGCACGATGCCTACACGGCCATGGGTGTCATGGACAGCTATCTGAACGACCACCTGGCCGAGCTGCGGCGCACACCCGGCGAGGACATCCTCTCCAGCCTGGTGACGGCCGGGGAACTGAACGAGCGCGAGCTCAAGGCGACCGCGAGCCTGCTGATGGGCGCGGGGTTCGAGACCACCGTCAACCTGATCGGCAACGGCATCGTCCAATTGCTGTCGCATCCCGAGCAATTGGCCATGCTGCGCGCGGACCCGGACCTGTGGCCGCAGGCGGTGGACGAGATCCTGCGCTTCGACCCGCCGGTCACCATGACCGCCCGAATCGCCCTGTGCGACGCCGAGGTCTGTGATTTCCGGCTCGCGGCGGGCACGGTGCTCGTGATGTCGCTGGCGGGCGCGAACCGGGATCCGAACAAGTTCGAGGACCCCAACCGCTTCGACATCACCCGCGCCGATGCTCGCGAGCACCTGACGTTCTCCAGCGGCATCCACACCTGCCTGGGCGCGAGCCTGGCCCGGATGGAGGGCGTGTACGCGCTGCGCGCGCTGTTCGACAACTTCCCCGATCTCACCCTGGCGGGCACGCCCGAACGCCGCCCGCTCTACACCCTGCACGGCTACGCGCACATGCCCGCCCGGCTGGGCCGGCGTGCCACCGCCACCGTGTGATCGATTGCGGCCCACCGTGGGATCGGTTGTGGCTCAGTAGAACCCGACCACGTCGTCGCCCCATACGGTATTGCGATCGCGGTCGGGATCGTCGATGACGCGGTCCACATTGTCGATGACCAGGGTGGTACGGGTCGCGGCACTGTAGGGCGGCCAGTGCTTGGAGCCGTCGATGGCGGCGGGCACGCCGTATTCGGCGAAGGCCAGCCAGCGGCGCATCATGCGGCCCGCGACCTCCTGTGCCGCTTTGCGTCCGCCCAGCCAGAAGGTGGGGTCGTAGTCGAAGGATCCGAAATTGCCGAAGACATAGGGCAATTCGGTGGCGTGGCCGGCGCCGACCCGGGCGGCCTTGAGCATCGGAGTGGCGTGGTCGAAGCGGTACATCCAGGTCGGCGAGTGCGCCGAATGCGCGTCGGCCACCCAGTGCGAGGGCATGCGGAAGGCGGCGTCGGTGGACATGGTGAGCGCGCCGCGCGGGGTGCTGGACTCGTAGGCGGAGGCGATCTCCGCCAGCCGCTCCGCCGACAGGCCGGGGTGTTCGGCAGCCACTCCGCGCAGCATGGCATTCACCGCATCCGGGGTGACCGGCATGATGGGCGAGCGGAACAGCCGGAACAGCGAGGCCTCGTCCTTGTTGGTGCCGATGATCAGCGGCACCCGGTGCGAACGGCCCTGTTGGAAGCGCTCGCTCGGGTAGGCGGGCAGCAGGTTGCCGTCGACCACGGGCGCGGCGGCCAGCCGGCCGGGTTCGCGCAGCGGCACCTCGTCGAGCAGGGCGCCGGCCGCGGTCACGATGCGTTCGATGGGCATGGTGAGCAGCTCGGCCGAATGGTCGGGGGTCAGCTCCACCAGTTCCAGATAGCGCTTGGCCACCACGGCGGCGCGCTCAGGCCCGAAAACCGTGGTGGCGGGCGGGGATTGGGCGATGGCACGGTGAAACAGGCCCGCCGACAGCGGTGAGGTGAGCAGCGCGGTGACGCAGCCCGCACCGGAGGATTCGCCGAAGATGGTGACATTGCCCGGATCACCGCCGAAGGCAGCGGCATTGTCACGCACCCACTGCAGGGCCGTGATCTGGTCGTGCAGGCCCAGATTCGGGACGAATTCGTCGCCGAGCGAGGACAGATCGAGGAAGCCCAGCGCGCCGAGCCGGTAGTTGACGGCGACCACGATCACATCGGCGGTTTCGGCCAGCCGCCGCCCGTCGTAGATGGCCTGGGCGGCGGTGCCCAGGCAGAAGGCGCCGCCGTGCAGCCACACCATGACCGGGCGGAGTTCGTCCGCGTCGGCGGTCGGGGCCCAGACATTGAGCCAGAGGCAGTTCTCACCCATGCGCAGGTTGGCGTCGACGGGTACGAACCCCGGGGTCTGCGGTGCCACGTCACCGAAGCGCACGCATTCGCGGACGCCGGTCCAGGATTGCGGGGGCTGCGGCAATCGGAAGCGATTGGGCCCGGCCGTGCTGGCTCCGTAGGGAATGCCGCGCCACAGCGCCACCGCACCGTCCAGCACACCGGACACCTCGCCGTTCGCGGTCCGCGCAACCGGCGCGCGATCACGTTCCGACAGCGTGTCGAAGAATCGAGTGCTCACACCACACCTCCTCGTACTCCGTAAATCGAGGGTACTGGGTGGTCCCGGGTGCACCTCGGGATCGACGTCAGCGGGCCGCCGGTGCGCCCGGGCGTCGTCTACGCTGGGCGGGTGCCGAGCTATGCGTATCGATGCCGCAGCTGCGGCGACACCTTCGAGCTGACCCGTCCCATGGCCGAGGCGTCCGCCCCGGCGACCTGCCCGGTGGGCCATGACGACACCGTCAAACTCCTGACCACCTTCGGGACCGTGACCCGTGGCGGCACCTCCCCCGTGCCCGCGCCGGCGCCGTCGGGTGGTGGCGGCTGCTGTGGTGGCGGCTGCTGTAGCTGATCCGGCTTCTGCCACGGAGTACGCGGGCATCCCGGATTGGGTAACGGCGGGAATGTGGCGGGCATTATAGATGGGCCAAGGCGGCGCCTTCTAGAGTTCAGCGAAACCGCGTAGACTTCCAGCAGGTCGGGACAGCATTTCTGGAGCCCTATCATGACCGAGAGAAAGAGTTCACGCACAAGGTTCGCACGATTGGCGGCCGCCGCCGGTATAGCCGCAATTGCCGCGATTCCGGTCGCCGCAGCCGCGGCAAAAGCGCCTCCCGCTGGAGCAACGACGCCCCCGTCTGCAACCCAACTCGTCGACAACCCCGGTTGGGGTGGCGGCCACGGTTGGGGTGGCGGTGGCGGCCACGGTTGGGGTGGCGGTGGCGGCTGGGGTGGCGGCCACGGTTGGGGAAACGGGCCCGGCTGGGGTGGCGGCCACGGCTGGGGTTGGGGAAACGGCTGGGGTTGGGGAAACGGCTGGGGAAACGGCAACGGCTGGGGATGGAATCCCGGCTGGTGGAACCTACCCGGCTGGGGTGGCTGGGGCAGCTTCTAGCGCCGGTGATCGAGCCCGGACACGCACTGCGTGCCGGGCTCGGCCGCATCGAATACCACTCATGTGGAGCCAGATTCGACCAACTGGGCTGGGGCTGGTAACGAGATGAAGATAATGTGCGTCGGTGGCGGGCCGGCCGGGTTGTACTTCGCTATTTCGATGAAACGGCGTGACCCGGCCCATGACATCACGGTGATCGACCGTGATCCTCGCGGGTCCACTTATGGCTGGGGCGTCGTGTATTGGGACGACCTGCTGGACATTCTGTACCGGAATGACCCCGACAGCGCCCAGGCGGTGCGTGCCGGGTCGGTCCTATGGCGTGAACAGGCAATCCACTTGCGCGACAACCAGACCGCACATTTCGGGGGCTACGGGTTCAGCATGGGGCGCGGGGCATTGCTCGACGTACTTTCGCGACGGGCGAGCGACCTGGGCGTCGATGTCCAGCACGGGCGAGAGGTCCACGATCTGTCCGGCTTCGACGACATCGATCTCATCGTCGCCTCCGACGGCGCGAACAGCCGGGTACGGCAGCTGGGTAATCACCGTTTCGGCACGTCCGTCAGATTCGGCGAGAATCGATATATCTGGCTCGGTACGGACAAGGTCTTCACCCGATTCACCTTCGCCTTCGAACACACCTCGGCCGGTTGGATCTGGTTCCATGCCTACCCGTCGGTTGCCGACAGAATCAGCACCTGCATCGTCGAGTGCCAACCGCAGACGTGGCATGGACTGGGATTCGATTCCCTGGACAACCTGGAGAACCTGCGTGTTCTGGAGAACATATTCTCGCGCCCGCTCGACGGTCACTCGTTGATCAGCAAGACGCGCGGCGAGTTCGCGAGGTGGAGCCGCTTTCCCGAAGTAACCAACACGACCTGGTATCACGACAACGTGGTGTTACTCGGCGATGCAGCGCACACGACGCACTTCACCATCGGCTCGGGCACCCGGTTGGCAATCATCGACGCTGTCGTACTCGCACAGAACCTGTACGAGCATGCCGAGGTCGCCGACGCGCTGGAGAACTACGATGCGCAGCGGCGCGCTGCTCTGCGCCCGATACAGGCCGCCGCCCGTACCAGCATGGTCTGGTTCGAACACGCCGACCGGTATCTCGACAGCAGTGCCGTGCAGTTCGCCTATGCGATGTCGGTTCGGCACGGGCTGCAAATGCCGTGGCGGTATCAGCTACACCTGCTCACACAGGTACCCACGGTGCGCAAGATCCGGCGTGCCATCGACTCCGGACAGCGGTGGCGGCGGGCTGCCCGACGGGGGGAACTCGCGATGGCACTGCCCTCGCCACGACGCCCACCCGAACCGATCTCGATCGATCGGTCAATGTTCTGATCCCCGTACGAGCCGCTAACTCGCCGGTTCGGCGTCCTTCTTGTCCGCGTGGCCGAGCGAGCGGCCGGGCGCCACCCGGTCGCGGACACGCTGCTTGAGGATGGCGATATCGGGAAAACCGCCGTCGGTCTTGCGTTCCCAGATCTGATCGTCGTCGACGGTGATGCGGAAGACGCCGCCCTCGCCGGGAATGAGGGCGACCTCGGACAGATCGGTGGCGAAGGTGGTGAGCAACTCCTGAGCCATCCAGCTCGCGCGGAGCAGCCAGCGGCACTGCGTGCAGTATTCGATCGCGACGCGGGGCATGTCCGAGACCCTACCGGGCGGGCCCCGCGCGGCCGTTGGAGCGGGCCCGCTCATGGCCCGGATCTGTCGGTGCCCTCGGATACAACTTTGCTCAACCGAGGAAGGGGGATGGATGACCACCGCTTGGACCGCCGATCACGTCGGCTCACTCGCGCCGGACGCCGCATCGCTGACCGCCGCGCGCAAGCTGCGTGGCAAGTGGAGCGGCACCGGCATTCACGACACCGCGCTGTGGGGGCTGTGCCAGGGCAGCGGCAGCCGACCGTATCGGACCATCGTGGATCTGTCGGGGCCCGCGTACAAATGCACCTGCCCGAGTCGCAAGTTTCCGTGCAAACACGCACTGTCCCTACTGCTGTCGTGGAGTGCGGGTGACGTGCCCGCCGCGGACACCGTGGCCGATTTCGCCGCCGACTGGCTGGGTGGCCGGGCCACCCGCGCCGCCGCGCAGGCCGCGCCCGAGGCCAAGCCCGCCCGCGGTGCCGGGGCCACCGCCGATCAGCGCCGTGCCCGGGTCACCGCGGGCCTGGCCGATCTGGATATCTGGCTCACCGACCAGGTGCGCACGGGCCTCGCGCAGTCGGACCGGTCGATCCGGGCCTTCGAAACGGTGGCGGCCCGCATGGTCGACGCGCAGGCTCCCGGAGTAGCCGCTACCCTGCGCCAATTACCGCTCACCACCACCCATTCCGAATGGCCTCGGCTACTGCTGCGCGAATACGCCCGCCTGCACCTGCTGACGGCCGCGCACGCCCGTCTCGACACCCTCTCCCCCGGCCTGCGCGCCAGCGTGCGCACCCACATCGGGTACCCCACGTCGGCCGACACGGTCCGCACCGAACCCGCGGTCCGTGACCGCTGGCTGGTCCTGGGCATCCGAACCACCACCGAGGACGGCCTCTACACCCGCCGAGTCTGGTTGCGCGGCCGCACATCCGGCCGCTGGGCCCTGCTCGTCGACCACCACTACGGCAGCCCCGCCTTCCCGAACGACACCCCGGCCCCCGGCTTCCAGGTGGACGCGAACCTCCACTTCTACCCGAGCGCCACACCCCTGCGCGCCCTGTGGGGCGACCGCCACGACGACATCCCCGAACCCTTCACCACCATCCCGCTGCGTACGGCCGGTTCCCTGGACGACGACGTCGCAGGCGTCCGAGGCGAAGGCAACAACCAGAACGGCACCATTGCCGCTGCTCTCGCCGAGCAGGCGCGGGCGTTGGGGGCCGATCCGTTTCTGCGATCGTGGCCGGTGCTGCTGGCCGAGGTCGTGCCTGTTCGGGGTGAAAAGGGCTGGTACATCCTGGAATCCGGCGGCGATGCGCTGCCGGTGTCGACCGCCGAAGGTGAGCCGTGGCGACTGCTCGGGCTCTCCGGTGGGCATCCGGTCACGGTGATCGGCGAGTGGACGGTGGACGGGTTGGTGCCGGTGGCGGCGCTCGCCGCCGGGGGCATGGTGGATGTCGGTGTGGTGCAGGGGAATCCGATGCCGATACGGGGTGGAGTCGAGGATGCCGGGAGTGCCGAGCTGGTTTCGGCGGCGCTCGTCGGTACGGCGCGACGTCAGGCCGACCTGTCGGGATTGGCGTCGCCGGTCGCCGCCGCGACGACCGCGTTGACCGGGGATCGGGCCGCGGTATTGCTGGAATCGATGGCGCTGCAGGACTGTTTCACACGCGGCGGCGTATCGGCCACCTCGGCGGAGCGCAGCGAGGTCGCAGCCGATGACGAGCGGCGGTTGCTGCCGGTCGCGGCGGGTGCGCGGCTGACCCACATGCTGGCCGACAATTCGCCGTTCCTCGACGAGTGGTTCGCGCTGGCCGGGCCGCGGGACTTCCGCGCTCCGGACGGAATGGTCAGCGGCCTGCTGGATCGGGCCAAAGCGCTGGCGTCGCATCGGGAATCGCTGCTGCGGCTGGCGGGTGCGCGGGGTCGCTGGCTGGCCGCGCAGCATCCCGGCTGGAAGTCGCTGGTGCGGGCCGCCGCCGAGGACGAAAGCGTGTGGTCGCACGGCCGGGCGGCGGAGCGGCGCAGCTGGCTGTCGCAGCTGCGGCAGCGGGATGCGGCGGCCGCGCGGGCGGCGCTGGCGGGATCCTGGGGCACCGAGTCCGGGCCGGGCAAGGCGGAACTGCTGGCGGTGCTCGCGGACGGGCTCTCGCTCGACGACGAGGCGCTGCTGGAGACCGCCCTCGACGACCGGCGCGCGGAGGTGCGCCGGCTGGCCGCGGATCTGCTGGGGCGGCTGCCGGATTCGGCCTTCGCGCGGCGGATGGCCGACCGGGCCGCGGCCTGGCTGAGTTTCGGTTCCCGGCCGGTGCGCCCGCAGCTGGTCACCACCGGCCCGGGCGTCCTCGACGAGGCGGCCCGGCGCGACGGTGTCGGAGATTCCTTCGGCTACACCGCCTATCACGCCGACGGCGCCCCCGATCTGTCCATCGAATGGCTGCACCGGGTGGTGGCCGCCACGCCGCTGCGGCACTGGGAGCGGTTGGTCGGCCCGGCCGAGGAGGCGCTGCGGGTGCCCATGGCCGAGGGCATGCGCGGCCCCATGATCGCGGGATGGTCGGATGCCGCACTGGCACAAAGGAATCCGGAGTGGGCGCGGGCGCTGTTCGGGGCCGTCTCCGGTGCGGACGCCCGCGACGCCGACACCGACAAGCTGCGCGAGCTGTTCGCGCTCCAGCCAGAGGCCGATCAGGTGCGCTACCTGCGCGGCCTGGATTCCAGCTGGCTGGCCGAGATCGAATCCATGCTGCGCGCCATGCCGCATCCGTGGCCCGGCCCGATGGCCGAGCACGTGCTGCGGCTGCTCACCGAACGCGCCCAGCTGTGCGCCGACCGGCCGGGTGCGCCCAGCCTGGTGCCCGGCTCCTATCGGACGCTGTTCCGCGCGGCGTCCACTCACTTCCCGGTGGCGGTGGCGGGCATGGTGTCCGGTATCGCCCGCCGATGCGCGGATCCGTACTGGGAGCAGGCCTTCGACCAGCTCGCCCACGACCTCATCGACCGCAAGACAATGCTCGAGGAGCTGCAGTGACCATGACTCAGGAACGGGACGCCCTGCTGCGCCCGCACGCCGAACAGGCCTTCGCCGACGAACTGAAGGCCCTGGCCGCCACCGACGACCGCCCGCGTCCGCCCTCCTGGAAGCTGTCGCCGTGGGCGGTGGTCACCTACCTGCTGGGCGGCACGCTGGCCGACGGCACCGTGATCACCCCCAAGTACGTGGGCCCGCGCCGGCTCATGGAGGTCGCGGTCGCCACCCTCGCCACCGATCGCGCCCTGCTGCTCATCGGTGTGCCCGGCACCGCGAAAACGTGGGTGTCGGAACACCTTTCGGCCGCCGTCGCGGGGCATTCCACGCTGCTGGTGCAGGGCACCTCCGGCACCGCCGAGGAGGCCATCCGCTACGGCTGGAACTACGCCCGGCTGCTGGCCGAGGGTCCGAGCGAAGCCGCGCTGGTGCCCTCGCCCATCATGACCGCCATGCGCACCGGCTCCATCGCGCGGCTCGAGGAGCTCACCCGCATCCCCTCGGACGTGCAGGACGCGCTGATCACGGTGCTGTCGGAGAAGACGCTGCCGGTACCGGAACTGGGCATGGAGGTGCAGGCGGCCAAGGGCTTCAATGTGATCGCCACCGCCAATGACCGCGACCGCGGCGTCAACGAACTCTCCTCCGCGCTGCGCCGCCGGTTCAATACCGTGGTGCTGCCGCTGCCGGCCGGCGAGGACGAGGAGGTCTCCATCGTGACCCGCCGCGTCGAACAACTCGGCGCCGCACTGGAATTGCCCGCCGTCCCCGCGGCGGCCGAGGAGATCCGGCGCGTGGTGCGGGTCTTCCGCGAACTGCGCTCGGGCATGACCGAGGACGGGCGCACCAAACTCAAGTCGCCGACGGGCACGCTGTCGACGGCCGAGGCGATCTCGGTGATCACCAATGGCATCGCGCTGGCCGCGCACTTCGGCGACGGCGTGCTGCGGCCCGCCGATATCGCGGGCGCGGTGCTGGGCGCGGTGGTCAAGGATCCGGTCGCCGATCAGGTGGTGTGGACGGAGTATCTGGAGGCCGTGGTGCGCCAGCGCCCCGACTGGGCCGACTTCTACCGGGCGTGCCGTGAGGTGCACCAATGACCACCGCCATCGCGGTGCCGACCGAGGCCGGAGTATCGACCGAGACGCGGGTGTTCGGCATCCGCCACCACGGGCCGGGTTCGGCGCGCTCGCTGGCACTGGCGCTGGCACGGTTCCGGCCGGACGCCATCCTCATCGAGGGGCCGTCCGACGCCGATCCGCTCATCGGTTACCTTGCGGCCGAGGGGATGTCGCCGCCGGTGGCGCTGCTCGCCTATCAGCCCGACAGCCCGGCCGAGGCCGCGTTCTGGCCCTTCGCGACCTTCTCGCCGGAGTGGGTGGCGCTGCGGTACGCGGTGGACAACGGTGTGGCCGTGGGCTTCTGCGATCTGCCCGCGACTGTCGCGCTCGCGGTGGCGGACGAGCCCGGCGACCGGACCGATCCGCTGGCCATCCTGGCGGCCGCCGCCGGGTACGACGACGCCGAACGCTGGTGGGACGCCATCGTCGAATCCGCCTCGGACGCCGACATCTTCGCTGCCGTCAACGAGGCCATGGGAGCCCTGCGGGAGCACGCAGACCACCTGGACGGTGCGCCCGCCGACCGGGGATCCGATTCTGCTGTCCCGGTCGAGGGATCCGGGACAGCGGAGGAGGACGAACCGCTCCCAGAGGACGAGCAGGTATCGATCGAATCGGTGCGGATCACGGTGGACGCGCACACGTTGCAGCGTGAGGCGCACATGCGGCAGATCATGCGAAAGGCCTTGAAGGACGGCGCACAGCGGCTGGCAGTGGTGTGCGGCGCATGGCACGCGCCGGCCCTGGAGGGCAAACTGGGCCCGGCGGCGGCCGATGCCCGGATCCTCAAGGGCATGCCGAAGAGCAAGGCCACGCTGACCTGGGTGCCGTGGACGCATTCGCGGCTGGCGAGCTCGTCCGGCTACGGCGCGGGCATCACCTCGCCGGGCTGGTACCACCACCTGTTCACCGAGACCGAGCAGCCCATCGCCCGGTGGCTGACCAAGGTGGCGAGCACGCTGCGGGCCCACGATCTGCCGGTGTCCAGCGCGCACATCATCGAATCCGTCCGGCTGGCCGACACTCTCGCGACCCTGCGGGGGCGACCGCTGGCCGGGCTGTCGGAGGTCACCGAGGCCACCCGATCGGTGCTGTGCGACGGCGACGAGACGCTGTTGCGGCTGGTCAGCACGGAATTGGTGGTGGGCGAGGCACTGGGGACGGTCCCGAACGGGACGCCGACGGTGCCGCTGGAGGCGGATCTGCGGGCCCAGATCAGGACGCTGCGGCTGAAGCAGCAGGCCCTGGAACGCACGGTGGATCTGGATCTGCGCACCGATGGCGGGCTGGCGAGATCGCGCCTGCTGCACCGGCTTCGGCTGCTGGGCATCGGGTGGGGCAAGCTGACCGACAGCCAGGTGCGCAATACCGGCACCTTCCGGGAGACGTGGACGCTGCGGTGGCGGCCCGAGCTGGCGATCTCGATCGTCGAGGCGTCGCGCTGGGGTACCACGCTGCAGTCGGCGGCCGAGGCGAAAATCCTTGATACCGCGCAGGATCCGGACGCGACGGTCGGGCCGGTGGCATCCGCGCTGGAGGAGGCGCTGCTGGCCGATCTCGGCGGGGCCACCGATGGGCTCATCGCGAGGCTGGAATCGGTTGCGGCGCTGGATCACGACGTCACCCATCTGATGTCCGCGCTGCCCGGATTGCTGCGGATCGTGCGATACGGCGATGTGCGCGGCACGGACAGCGCGGCGCTGACCCGGGTGGCGGACAGTCTGCTGGTTCGCAGTTGCGCGGGTCTGCCGGGCGCGGTGACCGGGCTGGGTGCCGACGCGTCCGCCGCGCTGCGGGCTCAGATCGATGCGGTGCATCTGGCGCTGTCGGCTCGCGACAACGAATGGGCCACCGGGACTTGGCTGTCCACGCTGGAGACTCTCGCCGACCGCGATGACGTCAACGGCGGGATCGTCGGGCGCGCGGTCCGCCTGCTCTGCGATGCCGAGCGCATCGACGGCGCGGAATCCGGACGCCGACTATCCGCGGCGCTGTCGGTCGGGCGCACCGCTCCCGACAAGGCGGCCTGGATCGACGGCTTCCTGGGCGGGCGCGGGCTGCTCCTGGTCCACGACCGAAACCTGTTGTTGCTCATCGACGATTGGCTGTGCCGGCTCGACGAGGCGCAATTCGTCGCCACCCTGCCCCTGCTGCGCCGGACCTTCGGAGCGTTCGAATCCGGCGAGCGGCAGGCCATCGGCCAGGCCGTACGGCACGGCGCGCCAACGGCTTCGGCCAGCGGCGGCACCGACTACGACACCGGTCGCGGCGAGCTCGCCATACGCGGGGCGGCCGAGATCCTCGGAGTGGCGGGATGACTGCACATCGAAACCGGCGCGTTGCCGAACGTTCCCACCCCGACCGGGAGCGCGGTCCGGGCACGGGCGCCGCTCGCGAGGGCGAATCGACTGGGACGCAATGGTCTTCGTGGCGGGCACAACGCTACGAGTTGAACAGTTCGAGGGGATTGTCATGAACGAGATCGACGAGGCGCAGGGGCGGCGGTGGCGGCTGGTGCTCGGCAGCGCCGGTGAGGCCGGGCTCGGGGGCGGCGGGCTGGGCAATGCCGACGATCAGGCGATGGATCGGGCGCTGGGGGCGCTCTACGATTCCGGCGGGCAGGGCGGGAGCGGGCGGCGCTCGGGCGGGCTCGGAGGTTCCGCGCCGCAGGTGTCGCGGTGGCTGGGCGATATCCGCCGGTACTTCCCGTCGACGGTGGTGGAGGTGATGCAGCGGGACGCGGTGGATCGGCTCAACCTCACCGAATTGCTGCTCGAGCCCGAGCTTTTGGAGGCGGTCGAGCCGGATGTGCATCTGGTGGGGACGCTGCTGAGCCTGAACCGGGTGATGCCGGAGACCACCAAGGCCACCGCCCGCATGGTGGTGGAGAAGGTGGTGAAGGAGATCGAGCGGCGGATCGCGGCGGCGACCGTAGCCGCCGTGGGCGGAGCGCTGAACCGGGCGGCGCGGGTGTCGCGGCCGAAGCTGCGGGATATCGACTGGGACCGGACCATTCGCAAGAACCTGGCGAACTATCTGCCCGAGCATCGGACCGTGGTGCCCGAACGGCTGGTCGGGTACGGGCGCAAGGCGCAGGCGGTCAAGCGGGATGTGGTGCTGGCCATCGACCAGTCGGGATCCATGGCGTCGAGCGTGGTGTACGCCTCGGTGTTCGGCGCGGTGCTGGCGTCCATGCGGTCGCTACGTACCTCGCTGGTGGTCTTCGATACGGCCGTCGTGGATCTCACCGAGAAGCTGGCGGATCCGGTGGAGGTGCTGTTCGGCACGCAGCTCGGCGGCGGCACCGATATCAATCGCGCCATCGCCTACTCGCAATCGCTCATCACCCGGCCGGCCGACACGCTGTTCGTGCTGATCTCCGACCTGTACGAGGGCGGCGTCCGCGCGGAGATGCTGCGGCGCATTCGTGCCATGAAGGAGGCCGGGGTGCAGGTGGTGGTGCTGCTGGCGCTCTCGGACGAGGGCGCCCCGGCCTACGACCGCGACAATGCGGCGGCGCTCACCGCCCTGGGTGTGCCCGCTTTCGCCTGCACTCCGGACCGCTTCCCCGACCTGCTCGCGGTGGCCCTGGATCGCGGTGATGTTGGGGCGTGGGCACACAAGGCTCTGCACTGCCAGACATAATGGGCACGCACCACGTGGAGAAACCACGCCACACGGTGCGCCTCGAGGATGGAACTGCCCAATGGTTCGCGGCCCGTCTCGTTCTGGACTGAGCGGAGCGGGGGAGCGAAGCGGAGGAGCGGAGGGAGGGAAGAACGAGACCTCCAGGGCCGCGAACCCGCCCGGAGCGAAGCGGAGGGCACATTAGATACAGGGAGCTGATTTGCGCTCTGGTGATGTGTTCGCCGGTTACGTCATCGAACGCGAGCTCGGTCGCGGCGGCATGGGCTCGGTGTATCTGGCCAAGCATCCGCGGCTGCCGCGCATGACGGCGCTGAAGCTGCTGAATCAGGAGATGTTCGCCGACGACGAGATTCGCGCCCGCTTCATCCGCGAGGCGGATCTGGTCGCCCGGCTGGACCACCCGAATATCGTCACCGTGTACGACCGCGGTGACGAGGGCGAGCAGCTGTGGATCTCGATGCAGTACATCGACGGGATCAACGCCTCCTCGATCACCCCCGGCACGCTGCCGCCGCTGCGCGCGGCCCAGATCATCGGTGAGACCGCCAAGGCGCTCGACTACGCGCACGGCCTGGGCGTCCTGCACCGCGATGTGAAGCCGGCCAATATCCTGCTGGCCCGCTCGTCGTCCAAGACCGGCTCCGGCGAACGCGTCTACCTGACCGACTTCGGCATCGCCCGCCTGCGCGACGACACCGGCCACCTCACCCAGACCGGCACGGTCACCGCCACGCTCGCCTACGCCTCGCCCGAGCAGTTGACCGGCGCGTCCCTCGACGGCCGCTCCGACCAGTACTCCCTGGCCTGCACGCTGTTCCAACTCCTCACCGGCACAGTCCCGTTCGAGGGCACCAGCCCCGCCGCGGTCATCCGCGGCCACCTCCAGCAGCCGCCGCCGCCCGCGAGCCCGCTCCGCCAAGCCCTCCCGCGCACCATCGACGCGGTCCTCACCAAGGCGCTCTCCAAGCGTCCGGCCGACCGGTACCGCTCGTGCGTCGAATTCGCCACCGCCGCCGAACGCGCCCTCCAGGCACCCCGTACCGCCGCGCCCCCGCGCCCGCCGACCCCCGCCCATCCGCAGCCCGTCGTCGCCCCGCGCCCACCGACCCCCGTCCGGCCGCAGCCGATCATCCAGCAGGGGCCCACCCCGACTCCGTCCACTCCGCGCCCACTCGTGGGCCCGGGCCCGGCGTATACGAACCAGGGCCAGGCTCCGTCCTACCCCAACCCGTCCCCGGCATACCCGGCCCCGCCGACGTCGAACCCGTCCTTCCCGAACCAGCCGATTCCGAATCAGCCGCCATCCACCCCGGCCTACCCGAATCAACCAGCCCCCCAAACCTTCTCGAACCCGGCGGTCGCACCGGCTCCCACGTACAATCCGCCGTCCTACGCACCACGAACCACCCCACCCCCCACCTACGCTCCCCCGCAACGCAATTCGAATACGACGGCCTGGCTGATCGCCGCCATCGTCACGGTCCTGGTCATCGTCATCATCGTGATCGCCGTGATCATCAAGAGCAGCAAGTCCAAGGCCGATGCCCCCCAGCCCCCGGACACCATCGTCACCCTCGCCTTCGCAGACGCCCTGACCCCCGACAACGCCCTGGGCGACAAGCCCTTCCGCATCACCCTCTGAACCGGCCCTGCCGGTCAACCGAGTTCCATCACCGGCAGGGACCGCCCGCCCGACGCGACGTCGACCTGCCATCGGTCGAGCAGCGGCCGGCACCGGTAGGTGTCACAACGGCCGGCTTCGATGACGCATCTCAGAAATTCTGTGGTCAGGTGCGCGATCGCGTGGTCAGACTGCAGCGGTGGCGACAACGGAAAGGGTTGGGCGGGCTCCGATCCGGGTCCAGGCGACCGGGTGGGCTCTGACCTCATGGGTGCTGTTCGCGAGTTCCGGGCCGCTGGCCAAGGCGGTGATGGTGACAGGCTGGTCCCCGGCGGCGGTGACTTCGGTTCGGATCACATTGGCAGCAGTACTGCTCGTCCCGGTGGTTGCCGTGTTGCGGCCGCGGACGCTGAGGTTCCGCCGTGCCGATCTGTGGTTGCCGCTCGGCTATGGGGTGCTCGGTGTCGCCGGGGTGCAACTGTTGTTCTTCGTTGCGGTGGCCCGGGTTCCAGTTGCGGTAGCGATGGTGCTGGTCAACCTCGCGCCCGTGCTGGTCGCGCTGTGGGTGCAGACAGCACGGCACACTCGGCTGCGCGCGCCGGTTTGGCTGGGCATCGGATTGGCGCTGACCGGCTCGGCCTTGGTCGCACAGCTCTGGCAGAGCTCTCACCTGGACATGCTCGGAATTGCCGCAGGTCTGGGCTCGGCGATCTGCTCGGCCGGATACTTCCTGCTCGGCGAACACGGTGCCGGCAGGCACGATCCGGCCGGGCTGACTGCCCTAGGGTTGGCCATCGGCGCGGTGGTGGTGGCAACGTTCACCCCGCCGTGGACGCTGCCCGCCCACCTGCTCACGGCCCCCGCCGCATTGGGCCGTCTGCAAGCCCCGGTGTGGCTGGTACTGCTGGCTCTGTCCGTGGCCGGCACCGCGCTGCCCTACCTGGCCGGACTTCGAGCCCTCCGCGACCTGCCCCCAGCCCCGGCGAGCGTGCTGGCCGTGGTGGAACCGCTGGTCGCCGCCGTGCTGGCCTGGCTACTGCTCGGCCAGTCGCTCGGGCCGGCGCAAATAGCCGGGGCGGCGATCATGCTGATCGGCGCAATATTCGTGCAGCTGAACACCCTGAGGTAGGACGTGAAATAACGAATTCTCGTGATGTGGTGGGGTGGTCTTCAGCGGAAGTATTCATGTCATGAGCAGCACAGAGATTCGCAACTCCCGCCCGACCGTTCTCGTCACCGGAGCGACCGGAAGCGTCGGTCGTCACCTTGTTTCCACCCTCCTCGCTCGCGGCGTCGCGGTCCGCGCGCTGACCCGTAAGCCCGAGGACGCGAACCTGCCCGAAGGGGTCGAGGTCGTCGCAGGCGATCTCGCTGACGCCTCGACCCTCGGATCGCAGGTGTTCCAAGGCGTTGATAGCGCCTTCGTGTTCCCGGCGCGGGGCATCGATGTATTCATGGACGCGGCCGTCGCCGCTGGAGTGCACCGCTTCACGGTCTTGTCCTCGCTGGCCGCGGCGATGGAATTCCCCCGCGACCACGGCTCGGCGAGCCAGCTGCACCACAGCGCCGTCGAAGCCGCCGTCACCGAGCGCACCGACGGGTGGACGATCCTGCGCCCCGGCACCTTTGCCAACAACCTGCTCGAATGGCGGTGGCAGATCAGCTCGGGTGCGCCGATCCGGGCACCGTACCTGGCCTCCGCTCAGGCCCCGGTCCACGAATTCGACGTCGCCGAGGCCGCGGCCGAGACCCTGCTGTCCGACGATTACATCGGCCAGATCATCCCGATCACCGGCCCGCAAGCGCTCACCCGCACCGAGCAGGTCGCCACGCTCAGCGCCACGCTCGGCCGGCAGATCCCGCTGATCGAGATCACCGCCGACGAATTCCGGTCCGAGACAGCGCAATTCATCCCCGAACCGATCATGAAGATGCTGCTCGACTACTGGAGCGACACCCTCACCACCCCCGACCGGGCACGTCCCGCCACCACCGTGACCGGCAAGCCCGGACGAACCCTCGCCGAATGGGCCGAAGACCACCGCACCGACTTCGGCGCTTGACCACCCCACCGACAAGGGGCATCCGAACACCAAAACCCGTATCTACCAGACTGTTACGGCATATCCGCCCAAATTGGGCGGACGTGCTGTCGGTCGTGACGCCGGGTCCACCCGAGCGACACCGCGAGATCACCAGTTTTATCGTGACGCCGGAACCTGTGTTCCGGTCGGAAACCCGATGGGCGTGGAGTTGCCGCGAGCCCGCAACGGACCATTTTCATCATCGTTGGCGTTGGGGCCATCCGGAGCGACCCGGCTTCAAGTCAGGTGTTCGTGGTCCCCAGCCGACGTACTGCGGATCAGTCCCTCTGCTGCCGAAAACTGAGTAAGAATCCGAGGAGACCGCTCAACGCATAGCCGGCCGCCCATACCGAAATCACAATGAGAACAACGAACAGCGGTAGCCAGCTGCTCTTGTGATGATCGACGCCCCACCAGACTCCCGTAAACACAATCGCGCTGATGAACAGCAAGATGTCGCGCAAGCCGGCGCGATAGGACGCGGCCGCCCTGCGTAGCGGCCGGTACCGGTGGACAGTTGCGACCAGGTCGTCGATGCGGCTATCGATGCTCCGCTGGAGTTCAGCTCGCCGCTCCACCTCCTCCGGAGGTAGGCGGTCCAATAGGTCCATATCCTGCGTGATTCCCTTGCGGACATCGGGGCCCTTCAGATATCCCGCCGCCGCACCGAGAGCCAATCCACCAGCGACGGGCGCCAGCCCCAGGGCAAAGTCAGCGAGAGCGGCCATACCTTGGTCTCCTTTCGACCTCGATGTACCTGGTCATGCTGGACCATATGTTTGCTACGCATTGCGACGTGAGGGGCCAAAAGTGACCGAATTGGATTCCTCCGGTCATTACGTGCACCGGCGACCGGAACCTACCTTCCAGCCGCCGGACTTCAGAGAGCCTCTGCGCACGCAACTAGCAGCACAAATGGGTCACGTGCGATTGAGACCAACTTGGGACCACACGTCATACCCTTGCACAAAAATTCCGAACTCAGCCGACGGCGGCGACTATCCAGCCATGTCCGGCCTTGGGCTTGTTCCAAAGGAACGGAGTCACACAAATCGTTCCATAGTGGTCATCATCCTCGCCGCGGTCCGGAACGGCAGCGAAAGATCCGCACGGTCCGCCGGGCTCGGCCGGACCAACCGCCACGCACCCGCGCTGGCCGGTTCGGTCAGCGCGGGGCGCGGCTGATGAGCGGACATTTGTACCTGCATGGCCAGATCATGGTTTTCCAGATCCGATTGCTACGCCCGATTCCACGATTCGAGGGGCTATCTCACAGGGAGTCTGGATCGATATGGATCGGCAGAGCACCTGTCCGCCAGACGATCCGCAGCCTCAACTCCGACAACCTCCACCCAGCATCGGTTCGGACCGCAGTTCCTTCGAACACACCTCCCGCCAGAAAGTGTGATTCGAGCGCGGCAGGATCGTTGGCTCCAGCGCCCCACAAGTGCATGGCGGTCAAGTTCGCCCGCAACCGAGCCGAATCACCCTCGACATCGATCAGATAGTCGGAGGTGACATGGTGGGTCGCACGGAACATGCTCACCGCTTTGGCCTGCTGAACAGCGATCTCGTCACGACCGACACGAGCTATCCCTGTCGGGCTCACCCACCGGCCATCCTCGGCGAACACAGCATCGACCAGCGCCTGGTCCACGCGTTGCTCATCGACAGCGCTGTAGTAGCGGCTGACCAAACTGCTGATCTGGGCACGATCATCGGCCTCAGGTATCGAAGTTGACATGCCTGCACTGTCCCCGCCCCACCTTGCACGGGACATGCACCGCACTTGCACTGCCACGCAAGCAAACTGGAGTCGGCTCGCTGACCGATCGGCTCCTACGAACCGAAGTGTTGTTGTACTACAACCCGGGATCGGGTACGACGGGAGAGGCGCCGACGGGCCCGGCATCGGCTGGGACCTCCACGAACTCCGCCACTCCGGCCTCACCCACCTCGGCGAATCCGGTCTCGCGCAAGCTTCCCACCGCTCGAATGGTGTCCTGCCCAAAGTGGCCTGAACTCATCTGGTCGGTGCCTGCTGCCATGTCAGTGATGGCCTCCGTCATGCAGGGAGCCACCACGCCCTGCAATCGGCCATAGCGCACGTTCTGCACCGCACCCGGTTCCGGCTGCCGGCGCCCCGCGATGGCCGGTTCGGTCACCGCGGTACGCGGCAACAGCATGTTCCCGTAGCGCTGTTGTCGCGAGATTCAGCAGGAGGTTTCGGGTGCCGCTCCGGCCATCCGGCCAGGTCGATCTCGTTATGAAACGTGCCGTACAGGGTGTCGAACTCACGGCCTGGGGCCATGCTGATCTATCTGTCTGCCCGGCTGTGCGGTGTTGTCGCTGCCGCTTGTGTGTCGGGGCGACGCTGGGTGGACGGGGAATCTGCATTCGAGGTCGGTGCTCCATGATCGAGCATCAGCAGGTTGTGCAGACGCGGTCCCAGCATCGCGACCGTGGCCGTGATACCACCTGCGACGATGTAGTCGGTCGCGTGCACACCGCACCGGTCCAGCCACCACGTCACGGCCAACGCGACCACCAGCAGCACGGCCTTGGCCGTCATAAGGCGTGCGGGGCTGATCGGCAGGCCCGGCAGTCCCTTGGCGCGGGCGCGCCGCTTCAACAGCGCGGACACGATCGGCGCGACCACGAACAGCAGCACGCCGAAGCGCAGGGCGTGCTCGGTGATCGAGTGCCCGTGCTGCAGCGCCCACAGCCCGCCCATCACCAGACCGGCTGTGCGGTAGACACGTTCGATCCTCGACGTGGTGGGACGCCGTGATCTCGATGCCATCGCTCCTACCTCCCTGTTGATACGCCACGCCCGCTGCGGGACTTCAGTCATGATCACCTGTCGTTTCGTGACAGTCGGTGTGCTCAGCGCATATGGATCAGGACCATGGCGACGATGACGGCGACTGTTGCGGTGACCGCCGCCGCGACGAGCGGCATAGTAGTCGGTGCCAACGCGACACGGCCGTGTGGCAGAGGCAGGTGACACACCCAGATGGAAACTCGCCAAGGTCGAACACCGCTGGCAACCCAAACCCGACACACTCGGCTGACCATCGCCACCCACGCCGAACGCCCGGGTCGAGTCGGGCTTACCGACCCACTACCCGCAATGGCTCAGTTGGCGCCGGTGGGGATATCGGCGCCGCTCATCGAGCGGCTGGGTCGACCGTGCACGCCGACCGGGACGTCCCCGACGAGGGTGACCCGATGCATGAGCCGACGCTGGTCGCCGTAGTCGTCGACCGCACGATGCTGTGTGGCGCGATTGTCCCAGATGGCGACGTCGCCGGGCTCCCAGTTCCAGCGGATGGTGTGCTCGGGCAGGGTGATCCGATCCTGCAGCAAGGCCATCAAAGCCGCCGATTCGCGCGGTTCGAAGCCGACCAGATGCTGCGCGAACTGCCCCAGCAACAGCGCCCGCTCCCCGGTCTCCGGGTGTACCCGCACCACGGGGTGTTCGGTGCGAATGTCCGCCGCGGCGAATGCCTTCAGACGTTCACCGCGGACCGCGGCCAGCTTGAGGTAGTCGACACGGTTGCTGTGCTGTGCCCACAGTGAGTCGGCCAGCGTCGCGAGCGGAGTCGGGAGCGAGGAGTAGGCGGCGACGGTGGACGCCCACAGTGTGGTGCCGCCGAAGGCGGGCAGGATCACCGAGCGCAGAATCGACGCCTTGGGATAGTCCGGCATGAACGTCATGTCGGTGTGCCAGCGGATGGCCTTGACCCCCTGCTCGGAATCGATCGGCGTGACGTTGCCGCTCTGCAGCGCGTGGTGCGCCACAGGCGTGCCGAGGAGTTCGGCGAACGCGTACTGCTGATCGTCGTCGAGGTGGTGCTGTCCGCGGAAAAAGATCACCTTGTGTGTCAGCAGCGCCTGGTAGACGGCCTCGACCACGGCCGGGTCCAGATCGGCGCCCAACCGCACCCCATCGATGCGCGCTCCGATGTGCAGACCAAGTTTGTGAACGCTCACTGCGCTCATGTACGGCTCCTGTAATCGAATCCTCTGTTCATGGCATGACCCGGTCGGACCTACTGCAGCGCCGGATACCGATCCTCGACATCCGCCGCCGGGCCGGCCTCAATCCACTGCATCGCCGCAGCTGAGGGCACCTGCGGCACCCCGCTGCAGCCGACGCGTAATCGTCAGCACCGATCTTGGCCCTGTCATCGGAGCTGTGTGGTGCGGCGGACCGACCGGATCATCCCGCAAGGGTGCGGCGAAACTACCGCGCGCCTGCCGCCTATCTCGGTGACCGAGACCATTTGCCGGCCGCGCACCCCGGCTCGGCGCGGTCGTGGCGACCGGATTCCAGTCACCGATATGGCCGAACGGCGGCTTCGGGCGGCTCGAAACTTCGACGCCGGCACCACGGGGACCACTGGCCCGTGGGCCTCAACCCCAAAGCCTGAACCAAGGACCCAGTCGGGTGGCACCTACCCGCCACCTGACTGGTCAGCAGCGGGGTATCGGTGTTCGAGGTCCTCGCCATCGAGGACGAGGACGCGACTGTGGAGGCCGTCGGCAAGAACGCACCCGGCCGCTATCCGTTCCTGGCCCGCGCCGTGGAATTGGTTCCCGCCCAAAAGGACTGAGACCACGCCCTGCGAGCCAACGCCCGATTGGGAACGAACTGGACCCTGCACGATCTGCGGCGCACGGCCGCGATCAGGCTGGTTGGCGATCCGGTCATGACTTTGCCCGAGGTTCAACGCATTCTGCGCCACGCGAACTTGTCGACGCTGCCGCGGTGTTCACACTGCTGTCACGAATGATGACCAACGGCGCCGAGAACAGTGCTGTGAAAAGCGCGCTCACCGCCGCGGAATTCGACTTGCGCACCGCCGCACCGGAACTGGCAGCAGATCTCACCGGTCATGTCGCCTACCTGCTCGAGCGTGCACGCACCGCCGGAATTGTGCGGGACGACGTCACCGTCGAGGAGGCAATGGCACTCGTCGCCGGCGCCTTCGCCGCGATCCATCACGCCAACGCGCAAACCAACCCCGCCCGCTCGGCGCACCTCGCCAACATCATCCTCGACGGGCTACGCCCCGTCCCCGGAATGCGCCGGACACTCGAACAGTCAGGTAGTACTCGGGGCCAGCCGGAATTGTGCTCCCACAAGCCCTCTGGCTGGAGCCAGGACCAGTGGGCTCATGCGACCTCGACACCCGATCGCTTCTCGACGACCCATTCGAGTGCTCGCAGGTCCGCGTCGAGTTTTCGGAACAGCCAATAGGTGGCCACGAACGCGAGCGCGGTGATCCCGCACAACCACAACACCGAATTCGTGATGCGGACGCGCTCGTCCGGCTCGAGGTAGAGGAATCCGGTCAGCACGGCGACCAGGGGCACCGATGCGGCGATGCCGAGGTAGACCGTGCTTCGTCGGTGCAGTGCCCGGAGGCGGGCGGCATCGCGAACGGTCGTGTGCCCATAGCGCAGGTAGATCGGGTAGACGCAGCGGACGATGTAGAACGTCTGCAGGAAGAACATGTAGGAGACCGCGATCGCGCCGCACACCAGCACCAGCATCGCCGCGTGGGCCAACAGCCGCGGCGGACGAGCGGCTATCGCGCCGAGCAGGGCCACCCACACCCCCGCGCCGATCATCCAGAACAGCAGGGTGAACATCACGTTGAAGTCGGGCCAGAACAGGGTGCGCGAACGGATGCGGGCCAGCATCGCCTCGTCGTAGCGTCTGCCCGCGCGCAGGCCGCGGGGCACCGCGATCAGATGTCGGCACAGGTAGACCCAGCTCACGATGGCCAGCGGCCAGGCGATCAGATGGAAAGTGTTCGAGGCCTGGATGAGTTCCGAGTGGACGGCCCCTGACGGGCGCCCTCTGCCGAACTGCAAGCTCTGCCCGTACAGGTAGACCAACGCCGGTCCGACGCCGACCAATGCGATAAGCCACAGGATCGGGACGGGATGGCGCGAAAGCTGTTCTCGCCAGCTGTTCTCCGGTGGATAGACGAGGTCACGGGCCCGCGCGTCGAGGCACAGATCGAACTGCACAGCCAATTCCGATCCGCTGCCGTAGCGGTGCTCGCGGTCCGGTGACAGGCAGGTCAGCAGCACCTGCCGCAACGCCGCAGGGCAATCGGAGGGAACGTCGGACAGGTAGCGCGGATCGATGGGCCGGCGGCGCAGTTCGAGCATGCGGCCCAGCGACGTCTCCGACATGCCGGCGAACTCCTCGTCGGCGAACGGGACGCGTCCGGTGAGCAGCGCCCACAGCATGACGGCCAGCGCGTAGATGTCGCTGCGGGTGTCGAGGTCGCCGGCCGTCCCCGGTAGCTGCGGATGGCACGCTTCGAGCTGCTCGGGTGACATGTATTCCAGCGATCCGCCGAAGTACGCCAAGGGGCTGGTGCCCCGGATCTGTCGACTGAAGCTGACATTGAAGTCGGCGAGCTTGGGTATACCGTCGGCGCTGAGCAGCACGTTCGCCGGTTTGATGTCGCGATGCAGCACCCCGCGTCCGGCGGCGTGCCCGAGCGCGTCGGCGAGTCGGCGACCCAGCCAGGCGACCGTTTCCGGCCACGTCATCGCCGCGATCCGCGCCCGCACCGCCGTATCGGCAGGACGAACCTCGCCCTTGTCTTTCAGTACCCCGTCGATGGCATCGAGCAGCACCTGCCCGCTACGGGCACCCACCGGGGTCGATCGCAGCCGATTCAGGACATCGAGCAGTGTGCCGCCCGGCAGGTACTGCATGTAGAGCAGCTTGAGCTCACCGTCGGCGATCAGTCGCTGGTCGAAGATCCGCACGATGTATTCGTGGTCCAACTGGGCGAGGGTTTCCGGCTCGGTGCCGTGGTTGTGCGAAATCTTGACCGCGACCAGCCGCTGCATCGAGCGCTGCCGCGCGAGATACACGCGGGCGAACGCGCCCTCCCCGATCACCGTCAGCAGATCGAAGTCCCCGACCCGGTCACCCGGATTGATGGCCCCCAGGGCGACCTGCGCACTCGGGCGGGCAACCATCGTGCTGCGATATTCGATGGTGTCCAGAGCAACAGGAGATCGACCGATCTCCATGGGCACGGGCCCGGTGGCCGCAGGTTCGGTCGTCTCCGCCGCCACGACCGGCTGCGAGCTGCGACGCAGGGCGTGGTATTCCTCGTAGACCAGGTCCGCAGGGAGTGGGCCACTCCGCAACTCGGCGTACTGCTCGCAATATTCGGCGAGACGCTTGGGAAAGTGGTGCCGAACCCAGCGGTTCTCGAGATCGACCTTGATCAGCTCCACCAGCACCCCACGCCGGTCGGCATCGGCCTCGGGCAGGTACTTCGACAGGTCGGGAGGGCACCCGGATGCCGCCCACGCCTGCGAAAACCGGGCCACCGCCCCGGCGAGCGCCGTACGGCTCCGTTCGGCCGGATCGATGATCAGATCCTCGACGGACTCATACACCACATCGATACCCCGAAACGCGAATCCCCGAGGTGTGGCCCGACGCGAGGTTCGACAACCACACCGGAATATACGACACAGCCTTGGGTGCCATCCGCCTCACCGGCACCTCCAAAGCCTATCGCGCAACCATCGAGCACACACCAACATACGAGGCGGCAACAGCACCGACGGTAAGGCAGCGGACCGCCGAATGGTGCGCGTCCATCAGTGCGGGGAATCAGTCGCCCGGCGGTCGACTACTCGGCACCCAACGTCCTACATTGCCGCTACCCGCGCGGTTCGAAGCGTCCACACGGCGGCCTGGAAGATCAACGGCCTGAGCGACTCCCAACCGCCGGCAGTGCGCGCTCATGCTGATGTGCGGATAACCGCTGGCACCGGAGACGGAGCGTCGGTTGACTCAATACTGTGATCCCGATCGATACCCGACCATTGTTTCCACTCGAGCGGCGGGCGCTGCTGGAGTTGCTGCAATCGCTGGAAGCTGCCGACTGGGCGAAGCCGACCGTATGTCCCGGGTGGGATGTCCACGACGTCACGGCGCACATCGTGAACGACTACCTGCGGCGAGTCTCGGGTAGCCGCGATGCATACGGTGGCGCTGTGTTCGGAGAGGGTGAAACCTTGCC